>DASUXX010000390.1:0-29081 GCA_036377755.1 Gemmatimonadaceae bacterium | reverse complement strand
GGTACTCGATTGAATCCGCTTCTACGTGCGACAGTACCTCCATGGCGATCGTCATATCCGTATCCAGCTGTAGCGAATAGCGACTTCCCGCTCTTGCTGACCGCATTGTATCGCGGACGAATGCTCCATCTTCGCGCGCGTGGCTGATCAGCCCAGCCGTCATCATCGATATCTTCGACCCCTTGTATCGTACCGGAAGCAAGCAACGAAATTCCTGACCCGGCGCCGAATCTGTGACTGAGCCACGTTGCGGCATCCGTTACATCCATCGTGCGCCGATTCAGAAGAATTTCCTTTTTCCCCGTCGGCGGCTTGGCAACGAGATTGATCACTCCGCCGAGTGCCTGGCCTCCGTATAGCGACGAGGCAGCGCCCTTGATGATTTCGACGCGACTCAGATCGACGGGTGATATGTCGAGCGGACCGAGGGCGCTGGAGCTCGCACCATATAGAGGCAATCCATCAGCGAGCATCACCGTGTATTGGCCGGGAAGTCCGAGTATGCGAACGCTGCCGGTGCCGAGCCCTGGTGCGGTTGCCTGCACTCGAAGCCCTGGCGTTTCATTCAGCAGCATCCCGATCCCACTCGGCGACATCAGCGTGTTCTCATCGACTTCCATCTCATCGATCATCTCGACACGAATCGGCGTCTCGCCTGCGAGTCGCTCGGTGCGCGTTGCACTTACTGTCATCTTCCCGAGCTCCATTGCTTCTTCGCTCATCGAGACTGGAACGCGAACGAACACAAGGGAATCGCGAATGACATCGGCTGTGACCTGTGCGCGCACAAAGCCGATCCGCATAATCGTCAGTGTCTGCCGGCCAACAGGTAATGTGAGTCGAGCTCGTCCTGATGAATCGGTGGTTGCGATCCGATCGCGCCACTGAATCCGGAAACCGTCGAGCATTCCCATCGATTCCTCGATTGAGATCTCTACGGTTCCGCTATCGGTTGGCTGCTGAGCGCTGGAGCGGCCCGCAAAGAGGGAGAGCGCGGTGAGAGCAAACGCTATGAGGTGACGCATCGAAGTAATCTTAAGCTGAGTCACCTCAAACCATGCGCGGGATCGCAGGTTTTAGTCGGAGAACTGACATCGCCGCGCTCGGGGCTAACGCGTGATCGCGTACAGAATCAGCCCGACCAATCCGCCGACGATCGTACCGTTGATGCGAATGAACTGCAGGTCGCGCCCGATCGCGAGCTCGATTCTCTCGGAAGTTGCAGTCGGATCCCATCCGCGTACAGTGCTCGCAATGAGCTCGCTCACTTCCGACTGATATCGCTCGACCAGACCAAGAACACCACTGCGGAGCCAGCCATCGACGCGCTCGAGCAACTCCGGATCTTCGAGAATCGCCATTCCAAGTTTTGCGAGACCGGTGGAAATGGTATCGACATCAGTTTCCTCTGCCCGCTCCGCACGCCTTACGAGACTGGCTTTGGTATCTGCCCACAGCGATGACGAAAAATGCCGCACCGCCTCAGCGCTCAATATTTCCTGCTTCAGCTGCTCGGCCTTCGCCATCACTTCCGGGGAATTGTGAAGATCATCGATGAACCTGTGCAGCGCCGCGTCGAATCTCTGTCGCAATGGATGATGCGGATCGTCACCGACTTCCTTGAGAGTCCGCTCCATTCCGCGCACGATCTTGCGCACGATCGAATCATCGACTGCGCCTGGAACCCACCAGGGCAGCTCTGATTCGACGCGCTTCCTTATGAGATCTTCATTCTCTGTCACGGCACGCGCGGCGAGACGAATGCCTTCGTCGAGCAGCTCCTGATGCCGGTCACCGGCTGTGATGAGCGACAGTCCTCGTCCGATGAATGGAGCGACGCGCGCAGCGTTGATACGATTGATGATTGCCGCATCGATCATCGATTGCACATCGTCGTCCCGCACTGATTCTGCCGCAGCGACAAGACCACGCGCTGCATGACGTGCTACCGCGCGGCTGTTTGCCGGATCGCTCAGAAAATGTGCGAGCCGCTCACCAAGCTTTGCTTCGACGAGCCGGCGCTCGATTACGTGACGATTGAGAAAATTCCGCTCGACAAATGCGCCAAGCAATTCGCCGACGCGATCTTTTCGCTCGGGGATGATTGCCGTGTGCGGGATGGGAATCCCAAGGGGATGGCGAAACAGAGCGGTGACTGCAAACCAGTCGGCGAGCCCGCCGACCATCGCCGCTTCAGTGAATGCCTGCACCCATGCGAGCCATGGATACCGGGTGACAAAGTAGTGCGCAATGACGAACGTAACTGCTGCAAGAACCAGCAGTCCCGTTGCGCGGAGCTTCATCTCACGAAGCTGCTTTGCTCGTACTTTTTCGTCGAACGCTGCAATTGGCAGCGAGGAGTCGATCATCTCAGGAGAGTTTTCCACCCACTACGGCACTGGGACTTGAATGTGTCGCGACACTCTTAAATATCGCCGTCAGCGACCCTTGAGACAGAGTCAGGTTCGCAGGAGGGCCTTGATAGCACGACGTTCGTCCATCGCTTTGTATGCATCAGCGACCTTTGAGACAGGAAATTCGATGTCGAAGACTTTACCGGGCTCGATCTCCCCGCGGGAGACGAGATTAATCAGCGTCGGCAGATAACGTCGCACCGGTGCCGGGCCTCCATGAATGTGAACGTGCGTCGAAAACAGCTTTGACCCGTCGAGTGCCACGCCATGCGGAACTCCGACATAGCTCATGTATCCGCCGGCACGTGTCGCGCTGATCGCCTGCCACATCGATTCCTGAGTGCCGACACATTCGAGAACCGAATCGGCGCCCACACCATTCGTCATCTCGCGGATTTTTGCTGCGCCTTCCTCACCGCGCTCCGTAACGATATCCGTTGCACCAAACTCCAGGGCGAGACGCTGCCGATCTTCATGTCGACTCATCGCAATGATGCGGTCGGCACCCATCTGCCTTGCTGAGAGAACACCAAGCAATCCAACTGCTCCGTCACCAACTACAGCGACTGTCGATCCCGGACGCACGCTCGCTGCATCTGCCGCAAACCAGCCGGTACCAAGTACGTCGGATACTGCAAGAAAGTTTGGAACCATCTCAGCATTGGGAATTTCGGGCGTAGCTACGAGTGTCCCATCGGCAAGCGGAACGCGAAGCAATGGAGCCTGCGCTCCGTTAACCGGTTCCCTGTTCATGCACGAAGTCTGATATCCGTGCTGGCAATTCGGGCATGTGTTGTCTGAAGCGTAGAAAGATCCAATTACGAATTGCCCTTTCTTTACGGACTTCACATCACCGCCTACTTCCTCGACAATCCCGCAATACTCGTGGCCCATGGGGCTCGGCTTCCTGATCGGATTTGCACCGCGGTACGGCCACAGGTCCGATCCACACACGCAGCTCACTGTCAGGCTGATTATTGCGTCGGTTGGCTTTTCAATCTTCGGGTCATCGCGCGTTTCGTAGCGGATGTCGCGCGGTCCATATATGACTGCACCTTTCATGGTCTCTCCATTTGATATGGAGACGTGCAGGAAGTGAGCCCCGTTCCTCGGATCAAAGCCTTAGCCGCGCGTCACCCGGCTCCGTATCATCACCTTCCTCATCTGATCTCTCAGCGGGTTCGTCCGTATCCGACTTTTCCTGTTCGTCGATCTCATCAACCACTGACTCGACCTCGATCCTGACGGGCTCTGATGGATTTGACATGCGCCATCATATCAGCCGCAGTGAGTTGATCTTATCGCGCAGGTTGCGTCGTCATTGCCTCACTGTTGCGTGCGCGATACGCGGATGGTGTAACGCCGTTGACGAGACGGAACGACCGACAGAAATGCGACACACTGTTGAACCCGCTCGCATATGCTACTTCGGCCACAGTTCCCTCACCTTCCACCAGCAGCCGCGCCGCGCGTTCGAGCCGCACGCGCTTCAGTAAGTCTGACGGAGATTCGCCAAGCAGCTCTCTGGTTCTGCGGAATAGATGAGAGCGGTCCTGAAAAACCGCGCTCGCAAGTTCACCGACTCCGAAGTCGGGGTCACTCAGCCCGTTTTCAACCGCTGATTTCAATCGCTCGACAAAAGCGCGGTCCGAGCTCGAGAGTGCGTCGCTCGACGCGTTAATCTCGACCTGTTTTCCCGAAAATCGCTCCTTAAGCTTTCGCCGGGATGAAATCAGGTTTTCGACACGAACCTCGAGCTCCCTCATGTCGAACGGCTTTATTATGTAATCGTCGGCGCCACGCTCGAGCCCCGCGATTCGCTGTTCCTGCTCCGACTGTGCGGTGAGAAGAATTACGGGAATGAAATCCGTTTCAGCGCTTTCACGTAATGCTGCGACGAGAGCATGCCCGTCGGTGCCGGGCATCATTACATCACTGATGACCAGGTCGGGTATGATCTCACGTGCGCGTCGAATTGCATCTGAACCATCGGAAGCCTCGACGATCCGGTATCGTGAGTCGAATCGCTGCCTGACATACGTTCTCAGATCAGCACTGTCATCTACAACGAGCAATGTGGTCGAATCTTCAGGAAGCACATGTGAGACAACCGGAGTAGATACATCGGGCGGCATCTCGATGTCGAGATCGTTGCCAGGCGTGTGATCAGGCTCCTCGGATGAATCGGAGTCCACGATCTGGTCGGCTCCGAGATGATCACGCCCAAGCGGAAGCGACACTGTAAATGTCGCGCCGCCACCTGGCTCGCTTGTCACCGTGATGCTGCCGCCATGCAGCTCGGAAAGCTCGCGCGCGAGTGCGAGCCCGATCCCAGTGCCCGGCTGCGCACGCGTATTGGTCTCATCGACCTGATAGAATCGATCGAAGATGTGCGGAAGATGCTCCGGCGGAATTCCTGGTCCTGAATCCGACACTTTTATGCTCGCCATGCCGAAGGCGTCTGGAATCTCGACCGATACAAGAATTCCGCCACCATCCGGAGTGAACTTGAACGCGTTCGAGAAAAGATTCGCAATCACCTTTTCGAGTGCGTCGTGGTCGAACCACACTGCTTGTGAACCCGGGCCTGCATCGACACGGAACGTAATCCGCTTTCGCTCGGCCACTCCCGCAAATGCCGACGCAATGCCGCGAACGAATTTCACGAGATCGGTTTCCTGCGCGCGAAGCTTTGTTCCTCCGGCTTCGAGCTTCGACACGTCCAGGATCTGATTGACGAGGCGGTAGAGCCGGCGTGCATTGCGCAACGCGACATCCAGTCGCGATACGACGCCATGACTCGCCGAGTCGGCGATCTGCGATCTAGCTTCCTCGAGCGGTCCGATCGTAAGCGTCAGAGGAGTCCGAAGCTCGTGAGATACATTCGAGAAGAATCTCGTCTTCGCCCTGTCGAGCTCCTGTAATTGATCAGCCTGTATCTCGAGCTGCGCGTTCTTCTCGGCAAGCAATGTCTCGCGCTCGCGCAGCTCGCTCGTTCTTTCGTTCACCTTGAGCTGGAGCTCATTCGCCAGATGCCTCAGCCGTGCAAGTCTGAGCCGCAGCAGACCCCATGCAGTTAATGCAATGACGAGGAGAATGAGAAGCTTGAACGTCGCAGTCTCGATGAACCGCGGTGTGACATCGAGAGCGAGCATCGCAGGGCGCGTCCATACATCTCCACCAGTCGTCGCAACTACTTCGAATCTGTAATTCCCGGGCGGCACACGAGTGTATGTCGCGCTGCGACGTCCATCTGCGTCCACCCAGTCTTTATCGTACGGCGAAAGACGGTAGCGAAAGCGGATGTTCTCGGGAGCGAGAAAACTCAGCGCAGTGTACTCGATGCGAAGATCGCGTTGCGCGGGCAGAATCCTGATCGCGTCACCGTGAGATTCGAGTGTCGAACCGTCAGCGATGATCTGCTCGATCACGACGTTCGGCTGGATGCTGCTGCCACCCACTTTGCGCGGATCGACCATAGCCAGCCCATCCTGCGTTGCAAACCACAGCCGGCCATCTGCTGTTCGCGTTGCGGCTGGCTGGCTTCCTCCATTTGCTTCACGATTTCTCAGGCCGTGCCGCTCTGTATATCCGGTCGATCGAACCCGGGAAATTTTTCCATCAGCAAAATCATCCAGCTCTCGCTCCAGAACCCAGAAGATTCCACGATTCGTGCTCATCCATAGACGGCCAAGCCCGTCGTTCACGATCGTGTGAATTCCGTCGTCGAAGAGTCCATTCCTTGAAGTGATGCTGGCAATGCGTCCACTGCCATCTATCCGCGCGAGACCCTTTCCTTCGGTTCCGACCCACACGTTCCCGTGCTCATCTTCGTACAACGCTCGCACGAGATCACTCGGCAAACCGTTCCTCGTTGTAATACTGGAGAACCGGTCGCCATCGAACCGCACAACGCCTTCCCCATTGGTTCCCATCCAGAGAGATCCATCGCGCGGGCGTACGAATGCGCGCACTGCTCCTTTCGGCGCGCCGGGAACATTGGTGAACGACTGCACTTTCGTTCCGTCGAGCTTCAACAATCCGTCACGAGTTCCGAGCCAGAGTGTTCCCTCTGGATCTTCATGGATCGCTTGAAGAGCGGCCGGGTTTTGAAGGAGTTGTGTGCATGGCCCGTTCGGCAGCGCGCATTGCCTGTGGCCCGCGATCAATCTGTGCCGCTTCACATCCTCGTAAAGCGTTGTGATGTTGAACGTGATCCCATCGTAGTAGTCGAGGTTGGTGGAATGCCCGCTGCTGTCGATGTGACTGACGATGTGATCGCCCCAGCTGCCAGCCCACACTCCGCCATCACTCGCTGGAGTTACTGAGTAGAGATTGTTGTCACCGCGACCTTGCGACAATCCATACATCGTGAAGAGAGCAGGCTTGATCTGATAAAGCCCCGTCGAAATCGTGCTGAACCACAAGCTTCCTTCATGATCGACGGCGATGGATTTCACGAGCGCCGAGTGCCCGCTTTCCTTTGGTCTCCGGTAAGCGAGCTTGCCATCGAGAAAGATCTCCTCACCATCCGACGTCCATACTTTGCCATCGGCACCGCGGGATATGAGTCGCGCTGAATCCGGGAGCGACGCCGGTGGCGGTCCCTCCAGCTGAGTGAAGACACCGTTCGCGAAGCTGAGGAGCTGGCCAAGCTCGGTCGTGACGATCAGCCTCCCGTCCGCGGTTTCCTGGAGGTCGACGATGCGGTTTGTCGTCAGGCCTTTGCTGTTCGCGATGTTGAACACGGTGAATTTCACACCGTCGAATCGCACCAGTCCGTCGAATGTCCCAAGCCACAGATAGCCCGACTTGGCCTGGAGAATTTTCGTTATCGAATTCACCGGGAGCCCGTCAGTAATGCTCCACGATTCGAGCACGAATCCGGACGCCGGCCCGTCGACGAGTGGCCTGTTCGCCAGTGCCTGCCCTTCCGTGAGAGCTGGAAGCAATGCGATCGCGATGGACAACCAGCCCCTTGGCATGGGCCACAATGTGGCATCCACCCCGTATTTGAGCCAGAAAAACCGCGTGCAACGCCGAGGCAACGACCTCGCAACACCGGGGATACTCGTACCAAACGTTCTTCGGGACTTTGGGCTCCTCAAACCCGTACACAATTCCCCGGAGGCTTAAATGAGGAAGAGCAGCAGTCTATTCATGGGGGCCATGATGGCTCTCCTGACTGCAGCATGTTCAGAGACCACGACTGCGCCAGAAGCAGTCGCTCCGAACTCAAGCGCGATGGAAGCGCCTAAAGCTGGTCCTGTGTTCACAGAAATTCCCGGATCTCTTCAGCTTGCAATGACTCCGCCGGGTGACATGACTGTCGGAGGCCTTGGTTCGATCGCTGACCCCGGCGGCGGGATGATCACCTATACCGAAATCAAGCGCGACAATTTCACGTTCCTGGCATGGGTTCCGTTTCAGGTTGCTGTCGTGCTCGGTGGCGGGACAATTCCGCTGCAATTCGACGAAATGACTGGTGGAGGCGAAGACGAGGTAGTCGCTGGCGCTGTATGGTCCGGATCCTTTCCCATGATGATCAACGGACAGGTGCAGTCGCTTTCGCTTCGCGTACTATTCAATGCAAGCGGGCTTGTTTCAGCGGCAAGCCTGGATTCGGTGGGATTCCCGTCGTACGGTGCTGCTGTCGTCATTCCGGGAACGAGCGCCAGCATTCACGCAACAGGTGAAGTGTTCTGGCAGGGAATGTGGCAGCCATTGAGCGTCGGATTCGGAAGCATCGCTCAGACAATCGGCTCCTCTGCTATTCCTGTTTCGGTTTCCGTCGGACGCGGTTTCTACTTCAAGATGGCGACGTGTGAAGCAGGCAACTTTAGAGATGTCAGCGCAGGGTCCTGTGTGGCTGCGCCGGCGGGGTCGTATTCGGCCGGCGAGTATGCAACGTCAGCTACTCAATGCGCACAAGGTACTTATCAGCCTGATACCGGGCAGTCGAGCTGCATCGATGCCGATGCAGGATACTATGTAAATCAGTTTGGCATGACATCGCAGACTGCCTGCGGTAACGGAAAGTATCAGCCCGATACAGGTCAGTCCGGTTGTCTTAGCGCGCCGCCGGGATCATACGCGAACGGACTCGCTCAAACTTCAGCTACGCTGTGCTCGCCAGGATACTTCGCGGGTGGGTTCAGCAACACATCATGCACAGCTGCGCCGCGAGGAACCTACGTTGCGGATTCGGGTGCGGCGAATCAGGTCGCGTGTGCGGCAGGAACCTATAACAACAGTATAGCCCAGACATCCTGCCAGCTCGCGCCGGCCGGATACTACGTCGCAGGCACAGGCGCGTTCACTCCAACGCAATGCGCTGCGGGATCATTCTCTTCGACTTCCGGCAGTGTCAGCTGCACACTCGCGCCGCCCGGATCATACGTGGCGAATGCGGGTGCAACAGGCTCGACGCAATGCGCCGCCGGGTATTATCAGCCAGACTCCGGCGCAACATCATGCATTGCAGCCTCCATCGGATTCTACGTTCCCGGTGCCGGCTCGGCTTCGCAGACAGCATGCGCAGCGGGCTACACGACCAATTCCGTTGCGAGCACCTCCTGCGTGAAGATGGATCCGATTGCCGCATACGATGCGTTGATCGCTGCAGCTCAGACCACCCCGGGTGTTCCGGCAAGTGAAGTCAACAAGCTCGTGACTGCGAGAAAACAACTTGTTGGCGGCAAGCCGTCCAATGCATGCAAGGCAATCGACGGATTTGTTTCGTACGTGAACAAGCAGACCGGCAAGACGATATCGTCGGCGAACGCTGCAATACTGATTCGTAAGACTCAGGACGCTGACGCATCAATTGGCTGCTGATTCTCAGCTTTGCTCTTATGGCGCATGACTCGATGTCATGCGCCATAAGCCTATGCCTCTATTAGTATATCATTGATACTATATGTCAGTGCGAGCTGTCAGGCACCGGGAATATGTCGAGGTCCTTCGCTGACACGACGCGTCCGCTGAAACGCGACTTCGTCTCGGCAAGAAGCTTGTCGTCGGTCGATCCGAAGAACAGCTGGTGATAGAGGATCAGCAGCTTGGGCTTCGCCCTCGTTGCAATGTCGCCGAGCTGTGTGCCGGATGTATGAGCATGCGCGTGATATTTCTGCCGCACCGCTGGAAGGGTTGCGAATCCCGCGTCTGAATAGACTTCGTGAATGAGAACATCGCAGCCCTGACATTGCTTCTCGATTGCATCAGTCGGTCGAGTGTCGCCGCTCAACACGATCACTCCGTCGGGCGTCTGTACGCGATATCCAAATGCGTACTTCCAGTCAGCGTGCGGAACTGCGAATGCAGTCACCGTAATTCTCGAGTCGCGGAATATTTCACCATCGCTGATCTCATGCACATTCGCCTTCCACCCAGTTGGCGGTGGGCCACCGAATGCGTGAAGCCTCTCAGTGATGTCCTCCTTGTTGCCGTCGAAGATCGACGTCACCAGATGATTGATGCCCGGCGGCCCATATACATCGACGGGCGCAGCACGTCCTTGAATCCATTGAGTGAGCATCGCATCAGCGAGACCGAGCGTGTGATCAGAATGCAGATGCGTAATGAATATCTGATCGAATCGCGGCGCGGGTTGACCACCCGGAGTCTTTGATGCGAATGCCTTGACGCCTTTTACCGCAGCGGCTGATGCACGGCGCATGACACCGGCGCCCGCATCGAACAGGTACGCGACCGAGTCGACAACGATCGCCACTCCCGAGCCAGCTCGCTCGGGATCAGGTATCGGAGTACCGGTTCCGAGCATCACGATCTGAGTTCGTGATGATTGCGCACCGAGCGGTGCTGCGAGAAGTAGAAGGATAAGGAGTTTTCGCATTGACTGTTATCTCAAGGAGCAGGCATGAACGCGCATCCGGCATTCTGGGATTCTGCAGCCCCGAAGATGCCGGACGGAACAAGATACGCTCCACGCACGAGATTCGCGCGAAGCTCGGTGTGAACGTCTTCTCCTTTTGCTGAGGTAGCTTTCGCGAGGCGGTTGGCAAGATGACCCAGCGCGAAATCGCACACTATTACAATTGCGCCGAGTGACTGGAGATGCTCGATACTGCCGTAACCCATGGCTGTCTTTTCTTCGGATACTCGTAACTCGAGATTGCGCCGCGCAGGCGTATTGGTTTCAGGGTCAGTGACTTTAGCGTCTTCACCGACTGGATATTTCTGCCACATCGGATCAGCGAGTCCCATGTAGGTAGATCGTGTGCGCAGATTCAGAACAGCGCACGCGCGCCCGGCCGACTTGCCATAGGCTTTGTCGAGGTTGTCATACCACCTCGCCGCAAGGTCGAGCACCGCGCCGGGAGTGGGTGCATCGAATACCACCCGGTGCTTTGCTTTTCTAACGGTCTCGAGCCAGGACACATCCCATTTCGGATCTGCCTGCAGCGGCAGCGGTCCGAGAGCGACCACGACGCCCATTCCTGCAACATGTGTGAGAAACGATCGCCGCGATGTGTGCTCTTCGAGCTGATCCATGGCCGGTCTCCATCGAGTCTGGAATTTTTTGCCGCGTTGAATCGCGGTCGATAATTCTATATCCGGAGACGGTTTCTGAGCTGATCGAATCTCGGGTCGCCGTGCAGATCCTCGAATGTGGGACCCATGATGAAGCTCGCAATCGACTGGTCGTCGATAGACTTATTCAGCCATTCGAACGTTTCGTCGAGCTTTCCAAACCCGGCGTAAACAATGGCGATGTGAAACGCTCCTGCACCGGTTTTGTCACGCCGCGCGGACAGCTCCGACGGAATGCGATTTGCCTCCTCGCTCTGCCCGGTGCGCGCAAGCAGATTCCCGAGTAACGCCTTGAATAGTGGATCACCTGCTTCTGCACCGGGACGCAGCATGGCAATGGCTTCGTTCATCATCTGCTTCTTTGCATAACACTGCGCAATTGCAAACGACACTCCCTGGAGCGGCGGCTTGAGATCAGCAACACGCTGAAGCTGAGCAAGCGCTTCGTCGTATCGACGGTTTGCGTACAGGCCCGATACGAACGCCGCAATCGCGTATGGATTCAAAGGATCGGTCTCGAGCGCGCTCTGCGCCTCGGCGAGCTCCTCACCCGGGTTCTGCCTGACGAACAATTCCGACTACGATGCTGCACCTGCATGGTCGCCTGATGGAGCACGCCTTGCATTCGAAACTCAGCGAGGCGTATCGTACGTGCAGATCTACATCATGAATGCGGACGGATCGAATCAGCAGCTTCTTTCAACGCCACCCGGCAATGCTACGGGACCGGCGTGGTCTCCTGATGGAAAGCGCATTGCATTTGGAATCGAGGCATTCTCGAATGGACTGTGGACCGTTGCCATCGACGGAACCGACGCAAAGCAGCTCGACTCGAATCAGGGTGGCGACTTTCAACCGGCTTGGTCGCCCGATGGGACCAGGATCGCTTTCGCGAGGGTGCTTTTCTATACAACAGATATCTTCACCATCGGAGCAGACGGATCCGGTCTGGTTCAGGTGTCACACAACCTGTTCTACGTCTCCAGACCGACGTGGTCCCGCGATGGTCAGACCGTGGCCTTTGGCAGCGAGTCCGGTCAGTGCACTCAGTACTCTGGCGATTATTTCGTATGTCCGTCAGATATTCGGTTCGCACGCGCGTCTGGTGGACTACTCGAATCAATCATTGTGGGGGGATCGCAACCCGCGTGGAGACGATAGCAGATCGAAGAGTGACCCCTTCAGATCCCGCGATCCGTCAGCATCTCGAGGGCGATGATGCAGGCTCTTGAACTAATTACGGAGCTTGCCGAGGCGGTCTGCTGACCGTAGCGTTTTGTCGGTTCTCGAACCCGAACAAAGGCGATCAGATGTCCCTCTTCATGCACGCGGCAATCTACGTCGTCACACCCCTTCTGCAGGGATCGGTCGTAAAGCCTCCACCGCGTGCACCTCTTCCGCGACCTGCGGTAAATGCACCGATGGTCGCGATCAATCAGAATATCGTCGGAGCCGGGCGAGTTCGAAACAAAGTTCTGAGCGTCGAGCTGGACATCGTCGAAGCTGCGTGGAGACCCGAGGGCCCGAATGATCCAGTCGTACGCATCTTCGCACTCGCCGAGCGCGGCAGGACGCCGCAAGTGCCGGGTCCAATGATTCGCGCGAATGTCGGAACCACAGTCCGGCTTTCACTTCGAAACAGAACCGACTCATCGCTGATGATGAGTGGATTTCGGCAATCGCTGAGGGCATCTGATGACACGGTCGCGATCGCAGCAGGGGCGACACGGGAGCTGACATTCACTCTCGATTCTGTCGGGACGTTTTTCTACTGGGGAGTCCTGAAAGGCCTGACCGATTGGCGCGATCGCGAATGGCTCGACTCGCAGTTGACCGGCGCTTTCATCGTGGATCCGGAAGGGGGGCCGGAACACCCTGACCGTGTGTTCCTCATCACTGAATGGTTCCATGCATATCCGGAGCGCAGCAAGTCATTCGAAAGCGCGCTCGTCTTCAACGGTAAAGCGTGGCCGTACAATGACCGGCTGACCTTGACTCAGGGCGATTCGATTTACTGGCGGTTCATCAATGCCGCTGCCATAGAGCATCCACTCCATCTTCACGGATTTTATTACCGCATCACGCATCGGGGCGGCGAAAAATCGGATACGGCCATCGCCGATAATCTCCAGGCGCTTCAGAACGTAAATCTCATTCACATGGGCGGCACGATGCAGATCAAATGGTCGCCCACAACTCCCGGCAACTGGGTGTTTCATTGTCACTTCGCATCGCATGTCGGTGATGAGGTGACTCTGCATGGCTCTCCCGACACGTACACGGGCCACGATGGACATGAAGGCAGCTCGACGAATCATGACGATCACCCGATTGGCGGACACCAGATGCGCGGCCTTGTCATCGGCATGCATGTGAAAGCCGCTCCAGGATACAAGGAGCCGGTTGTGGCAAACCGTCGCACGATAAGACTCTTCGTGCAGAAACAACCCGAGAGACTGGCCGGTGGTCAGCCCGCTTATGGTTTCATGATGCAGCGCGGCGATTCAGCGCCGGCGAAGAACACAGTGCAGATCCCGGCACCGGTACTCGAGCTCAAGCGCGGTGAGCCGGTCCGCATCGTCGTGAGAAACAATCTCACCGATGAGTATACTGGAGTTCACTGGCACGGACTCGAGATTGAAAGTTATCCTGACGGAGTTCCGAACTTCAGCGGCATAGGTGACAAAATCATGCCGCCCATTGCGCCAGCGGATTCATTCGTTGCGGAGTTCACTCCGCCAAGGAGCGGCACATTCCCGTATCACTCGCACATGCATGAGCTGCGTCAGATTGCATCAGGAATGTACGGCGCAATCATCGTCTCCGATGCGCCGCGCGACACGATTCACGATCACCTCATCGTCGCTGGCGGTGGTGGTCTTCCCGTATTCGAGAAGAACGGCCCCAATTTTCTGCTGGTCAACGGGCGAACTACGGCGGCGCCCCTAAGATTGACGGCTGGCGAAACTCATCGCCTTCGTATTGTGAGCATTCACGCTGATGTTCCTCTTCGCTTCCGGCTTGGCACTCTTTCATCTGTGTCGACCTGGACTCCCATCGCGCGAGATGGTGCGGATCTCCCTCCAGCGCTACGAGTCGAGAGGCCCGCTACTATAGATATGGGTCCGGGCGAGACCGCAGATTTTATCTTTACGCCGAGAGTGCCAGGCGAGCAGCTTCTCGAAGTTGCAGTGTGGCCCACTGGTGCCCGCGTGATTCTGCCGGTCATTGTGGAGACGCCAGGAAAATAGGGCGCACACGTAACTCGCCCTTCAGCTTCTCCTTCACTCTGCTGATTCCTCCGAACAGCAGCAGCTATTCGATCTCGAACCTGGTCATCATGCCCATGTCCTCATGATCCAGGATATGGCAGTGCATGAGAATCGGGCCGCCGGTGAAATCGGTGAATCTTGTCCGCACCGTGATCGATCCGAATCGCGGAACAATCGCGACGTCCTGATATCCGCTGAACGGGACTGCAAGTCCATTCACCTTCGTTACCTGGAATGGATTGACGTGAACATGGAATGGATGATCCTGACCGGTTTCGTTCACGATCAGCCACTCCTCCACTGTATTCAATAAGCTCGTCCACTCACTGTAATCCGGATCCCACGCGTGGCCGTTTATTGTGAAGCGCCCGAATTCTCCCTCAGCGACACTGTCATCCTGCCCGAAAGTAATAGTCCGATGAAGTGCATCGGGAACTATCACGCTCGCGAGATCGACAACACCCGCTGAAGTGTCGACACCGGGATAATCAGAACCATTCACGGGTTTTCCACCTACAATGAGAGTCGCAATCGCCTTGTGCGGCCAGGTATCGACTCCCTGGTCGTATGAATCATATGAAAGAATGAAGCGACCCTTGCGCGCCCCGGCACGCACAACAAGCTCGAGGCGCGTTCCTGACGCGAGCATTAGTGTCTCCTGGTCGAGCAGCGGAACCGTGAGTGGAATGCCGTCTCGTGCCACCACCTCGAAGGTGTGTCCTTCCAGCCTGAGCACGTAAAACGCGGATGTCGATGCATTGAGCAGTGACCACACCTGCACCTCACCCGGCCGCATGCGAATGTCCGGCATCAGCTGACCATTGATCAGCGAAAGAGCAAGATCCGGATCATCACGCTCAGAGTCATCTGAAATGAGAGTCGAGCGGTCGCTCTCGAAGTACGCCTGCTGCAGCATCATCAGACGATGCCGGATGCCAAGTCGAGCGAGTTGATCGGTATATGAGTTCGCGACGTAGATCATTCCCGCGGCGCCACGACTCACATGATTCGTAACGAGTCCGTGAACGTGTTCGTGATACCAGTAGATCCCCGCAGAGTGGTCAATCGGAATCTGGAAGAGATACCGATAGGTACCGAGCGCAGGCACCATAACCATCATGTTGTCGGCATCGCCCACGGGTGACACGTGCATTCCGTGATAGTGCAGGTTGCTCATGTGCGTGTCGCGCGGAGGCCTGCCGTACCCCGGATGAGTCTCTGCCTGATCGTGTACGATCCTGTTGGTGAACGTGATATCAACGATGTCACCCGGACGTACCCAGAGCGTGGGACCCGGAAACGTTCCGTTGTACGTGACCGGCTCGCGTGCATGGCGACCACCGACGATGCACGGTGAAGTCGAGCAGACGATGGATGCTGTGAGCCTGCCTGCAACGCTTCTGATCACTGATGGCTCCGCGAGGTCCGGATCGAGCGAGGCAGCGTTCAAGGGATCGATGGATGAGGCTGGCGAAACAGCAGTGATCTCGTCGGGACTGCACGCGGTGCCAAGGAGACTGGCGCCAGCAATAGTAAAACCGGCAATCACGAATTGGCGACGGTCGACTAGAGCGCGCGACATGACGGGCTCCGGGTAAAGGGATTACCGGCAGGCTAGCGCCATAGTGTACTTTTGTAACTCAGGCGACTCACGCTTCGTGCGTAAGGGATCTCCCGAAATGCACAGACCCTGACGGCAGCGGCGAGTCTATGAGCGGCTTACTCAGCCACCTTTTTCCTGATTACAATACGCAAGTTGAACGCGTGTAATCCCGACTCCCCTACCCCATCCACCACAACATGATAAGGAAGAGTTTCGTTCTTACGGCACTCGTATTCTCAGCTTGTGCCAAGCCGTCGACCACGCCTCGAACATCTGCGCCTGCTCCCGCTCAATCACCCTCTCGCACGGCAGGAACTGGCGGCACGCAATCTGGCGATTCAACTGGCGGGCGTGCGGCAAGTGGCCCACCAGCACCGCGTCCATACAATAGAGTAATTACCTCTGACGCTGTCACCCGCCGCGGCATGTTCGTCGTACATCGCATTGGTGACAAGCTTTACTTCGAGATTCCCCGCAAGGAACTACGAAAGGACATGCTCATCGCCGGTCGTTATGCGGCAGCAGCGCCAATCGATCCCGATGCACCGCGCGGCGGATTTCCTTCATACGGTGGAGATCAGTTCGCGGAACGAACACTTCGCTGGGATCGCAGCGCTAACAGGATAATTCTCCGGTCTCCATCCTTCGCGATCACCGCAGATACAGCGCTCTCTGTCTATCGCGCTGTGCAGTCGTCCAATTATCCGCCAATTATCGCAACGTTCAACATCGAAGCGTACGGTCCTGACAGCGCTGCAGTGATTGACGTCACGCGACTGTTCACCACGTCGATTCCCGAACTTGCGGCAATCCGCGGAACCATCGATGCGCAGCGTTCGTTCGTCGAGCGCGCGATCGCATTCCCTGACAACGTGGAGATCGAAGCAACTCAAACGGGCACACCGAGCTCGACCGGCGGGCCAGGCGGTGGACAGACCAGTGGTGGCAGTTCGTCTCGCGAGGCGCAGAGTGTTCTCGCACACTGGAGTCTCGTGCGTCTCCCGGAACTGCCAATGATGCCGCGCCGCGCAGACGAGCGTGTTGGATTCTTCTCGATCTCGCAGCTTGACTTCGGAACAGCAGAACATCGTTCTGCAACGCGCGAGTACATCACGCGCTATCGCCTCGAGTGCTCGGACAGAAGGAGTGGCGATCTCTGTTATCCGAAGAAGCCGATCGTGTACTACGTTGATCCGGCAACTCCCGACCAGTGGAAGCCATGGGTGAAGGCGGGAATTCTCGAGTGGCAGCAGGCGTTCGAGGCCGCGGGCTTCAAGGAAGGAATCGTCGCAGGTGAAGTTCCTGCAAACGATCCTGACTGGTCGCCGGAAGACATTCGTCACACCGTAATTCGCTGGCTGCCCTCCACCGTCGAGAATGCGCAAGGTCCGCACATTCATGATCCGCGAACCGGCGAGATTCTCAACGGCTCAGTGAGAATGTTCCACAACATTCTAAACCTCCAGCGTGACTGGTATTTCACACAGGCCTCGCCGCTCGATCCGCGCGCGCGCACGCTGCCATTCCCCGATTCCCTCATGGGCAGGCTGCTGCAGTTCGTCGTTGCTCACGAGATTGGTCACACGCTTGGCCTGCAGCACGATCAGATCGGAAGCTCGACGTATCCTGCGGACAGTGTTCGCAGCAGAACATGGGTCGCGAAGATGGGACACAGCCCGAGCATCATGGACTACTCCCGCTTCAACTATGTCGCGCAGCCGGAAGACAACATCCCGCTTCCAAACCTCATCCCCACAGTTGGACCGTACGACAAGTACGCAATCATGTGGGGATACAAGCCGATACCTGGAGCGAATACTCCGGAGGCAGAACGCCCGACACTGGAGCGCTGGGCGCAGATGCAGGACACAATTCCCTGGTACCGCTTCTCGGCGTTCAACGAATTCGGTGCAACCGGCACGCAGAACGAGGCGGTTGGTGATGCCGATCCCGTGAAGTCCACCACGGCTGGATTCAAGAACCTTCGAAGAGTCGTTGGCTACATCCCGAATGCTGCAATCGTTCCCGGCGAAAACAACGACGATCTCCGCGAGCTCTATGACCGGACTGTCGGCCAGTGGGCGACTGAAGCGAACCATGTCGCAACATTGATCGGCGGCGCGACTGTTCAGTACAAGTCGGGAAGCCAGAAGGGTTCTGTGTACACTCCTATCTCGCGGTCGCGACAGTCAGAGGCGATGCGCTTCCTGAATGAGAATGTGTTCCAGACACCGACGTATCTCATTCGCCCGGAGATCAGCGCGCGCATCGAAGCGCTTGGCATGATTCGCCGCATCAACGCAGCGCAGCTTCGCGTTCTCAACAACGTGATGGATGATGGGCGCATGAACCGTCTGCTCGAGCAGGAAGCACTCGCATCGAACAAGTCGGACGTGTATACGCTGTCGAAGCTTCTCGATGATGTGCGCAGCGGAGTGTGGACAGAGCTTTCTTCGTCGAGTCCAAATGCCGATGCGTATCGTCGTGATCTTCAGACCGACTATCTCGACATTCTCGACCGCAAGGTCAATCCGCCGCGGCCGACGACGACAACCACTCCAACCGTGCAGTTTGGACCTCCGCGTGTGCCGCTCTCGAGCGATGCGCAATCACAGCTGCGTGGTGAGCTTGTAACTCTTCGCGCGGCAATTCAGCGCGCTATACCGCGCACTTCTGATCGCTCTACCCTGTTGCACTTTCAGGGCGCGGTTCATCGGATCAACAACATCCTCGATCCAAAGGATTGAGGTAATCGAAAAAAAAAACGCGGCTGTCACGTGACAGCCGCGTTTTTTTATTCTCTGTTACCGCAACACGCAGGTATTCGTGCTGTCCGGATCGTCTTTCGCAGGACCGCCGATCACAGTGATCACTGGTTGGCCATCAAGCTTGCTGAACGAAACCTTTACGCCGCTTCCGGCGAGCGGACCCGAAGTCCAGGCGACAGCTCCACTGGAGCTCATGTTATAACTGCCGCTCGAATCAAACGCTTCATATCTACCGCGGCCAAGTATCGTGATCGTTTTCCCGGTCGGTATCTCACCGGCATATGGCGATCGATAACTGCAGGTGTATCGACCAGAAGGCAGATCGGCTGATGATGTCGCACGAATGGACGGTTTCTCGACTGGAGGGCGTGACGGTGTCGGCGCAGGAGTAACATCCTCGACCGCTGGACGTGCCGCGCCACCTGCCTTTACGCCGACATTCAAAGGACGAATCCCCCCGCCGAAGACATTTGCAGGAAAGCTGATATCGAGGGTTGATGCGGTTCTTCCCGTGCCGTCCTGAAGGGTGAGCAGTGTCCCGCGCTGCTGTCCATCCGCGTAAGTCACATTCGCTGTCATGCGGTAGCGGCCGAGCGGAATGTCGTGAAGAAATCCTGTCTGTCCAATCGCGCCTCCACCCCTTGCGAGCGCGGCACCGGTGCGCTTGAAGGTTATCGTTTTGCCCGTGCTGCCATCGGCAAGCGGTCCATTGGGAACGAGAGCGAAGGTAATTATTGAATTCCCAGGGAACGCGTCAGTGTTGATCGCGATGTACGCGCCGTGATAGTCACCGGGATTATCGCCAGTGAATCCGTTGATGCATCGCTTTGGTCCCGAAAGCCGAAGAACAAAGTTGCGAACGATTCCCTTGTCGGACATTACTCGTTCACACGTTGCATTACCGCGATCCAGCCAGAGCTCCTTATATGTCTGACCGTTGAACTCTATGTCCGCAAAGCCATCGACATTGTAATGCCCGAGCGGGACTTCGAGGCGGTAACGTCCATTCGCATCGGTCGTTGCTTTACGAGTGGTGCCTCTCGCAGCCCCGGTTGCGCCTGAAACGCGTATCGTTGCTCCCGCAACAGGCTTCCCATTCGCCGTTGTGACAGTTCCTTCGACAACATTCGGCGCAATCGCGACTGCGTCTGAACGAGTTGCCCCAGTTACTGCGAGCAAAGCGACCAACGTTGCTGTGGCCAGGGACAATTTTGCTGCGAGCTTCATTGCTTATTCGTTACCTGGGATAAAGGTGAACAAATATTTGGCTGTCGCTGCAACCATTGCAATGAAAACAGCGAGTTGGTTATCGACCTGCTCGAGCTCGAAGGTCTACATCGCCTGGGGTTTCGCGCCTGACTCCGATCGAGTGACGCGATGGATCATAGGGCTCAAAGTGAACTCCACCCATTGCAAAAATGCCGCGTTGCGGAATCCAGAAATCACCAAGGTGTGCTTGCGCACTTAACGGACCGGGTTGGCCGAAATCATCGTCGTACCGTGTGGCCTGGCTATCAGTAACCGCCCACATCAATCGCGGGTTCGCGACAAACCTCTGACCATTGGGAGTTGTTCCCTGTAATCCCACACGCCCGACGTGAAGCAGCGGACCAGCCACACGCTCCATAAGAGAGAGCACGCCTGGCTGCTGCCACGCCTTTTCCGGCAGCATGCGCCCGACTGCGTTCATGAATCGTGTGGCCGGTGTGGCGCCAAGCTCAACTTCCCATTCGAGACCTGCTCCAGGAATGGAAACGTGAAGCGTGAATGGCCCCGCCCATGTCACATGGATGTCGGCTTGGATCGAATCAGCCAGAAGGGCGCCGAAAAATCTCGGGCAGCCGAGTTGCGGAGCTAAGTCCGTGTAGAATGTCCAGTCGTTGTTCGGTGCTCGATGCCATAGGGCAGTATATCCAGGTCCTATCGATGACGCTGGAAATTTTCGAAGGGCAAGCGCGTGCTGTGATTTGAACGGAAGCCCCATCACGCCGTATCCGTTGAAACGCTCGCCTTCGCCAGCGGATACTGAAGGAGCCTCTTCGAACCGTCTTACCAGATCACGAGGCGACAGCATGGCCTAAGCATATCCCCTCGATCGATCGTGCAACAGGAGGAGCTCCCGCTTACTGGAGCTCCTTCATGTTGTTCTCGGGCTCGTCATCGATCAGCAGATAACGAGGATCGACACCGGTTCGTACCGGCTTCTTGTCGACGATAATCGTGATTCGCTGCGTGCCTGTCCTGACGCGATGCATCTCTCGATGTAACTCGATCCCGCGCGTTGTCGTACCACCCGCGCCGTAAACTCCGATCTCGACAAGATCGTTCATCGGTACCTCTTGCTCTCCACCCTGCTTGTCGACGACGAGCTTGCGCGCGAGAACATCGATATCCACCTGCCACTGGCCATTTGACAGCTGCTTCGATGCGGCATTGGCAGTTCTTACTTCCCAGTACGTATTTCTCTCGAAGAGATCAGACAGAAACGACTGCAGTGAATCAGGAGTGACCGCCTTGAGCTCGGCGTATAGATCCGTCGACAATGGCTGTGGATACTCTCCCGTTTTGTACTTGTCGAACAAGCTCTTGAGAGCGACGTTCACTCGGTCTTCTCCTACATACTCGCGCAGTGCCACCATTGCAAATGGACCTTTTCGATACGCAGCCCATCTGTCATAGATGCGAAGCAGAGGCGAGCCTCCGCGAGAGATCATCCACGCCGACCCGTGGAACATGTCGAGCAGGCGCTGGAGATGATCTTCTCCGCGCGATGCCGCAACCATGCACATAGCCGAATACCACGCGAGTGACTCCGTGAGGAGAGGAGCGCCTTCGACGTCTGCAGGAGAAAGCTGATTCCCCCACCATTGATGCGCGATCTCGTGTCCGACTACGGCGTACGCCAGGTCGAACTTGCGTGGGTCCGCAGCCGAATTGAGCCCGCCAAACGCCTCGTAATACTGAATGTTGATCGGCGACGCGTGCAGTGACATCGACTGGCCGGGAGCTTCAACTAATCGCAGCTCCTTGTACGGATAGGGGCCAAAGTTCTTCGTCATGTATTCGAGCGATGCCTTTGCGCTCGCGACCATCTGCTCGACGTTGATGGTATGAGTGGGCTGATGGATCACTTCGATCTCCACGCCGTTCCACTTGCTGGCGCGAATTGCATATCGCGCCGAGTAGATCATGAAATCGTTGCGGATCGGTGCGTCGGCTGTGTAATGGAAATACCGTCGCCCATTCTCTGACCAGGCGCGCTTCAGCTCACCAGGTGCAACTCCGATCTGATCATAGTCAGTGGACACGATGGCATCGAACGCAATTCGCTTTGCACTACCGCGATAACGGGCCGCCGTGTCGTCGAGCGATGGAATATCATCGCGCGCACCGAGTCCGTGCTCGAGACGGTCTTTCTTGCCGTTGAGCTCGCGATGACGCTGATATCCAATGTCGGGGAGCCAGTCGAGGCCATCGATGAACGTGCCGTTCTCGACGACAGACTGATCTACACCGTCATTCGTAAATCCGTTGGGCGTGAACTCCACGTCGAAGCTCACATGCAGCGAATCGCCCGGAGCGAGGGCAGTGCCCAGCTCGTATATACTATAGTATAGAGCGCTATCCGATACGGCTGTTTTCGCAGGGCGGTCAAAGCGCACATTGCCGGTCTCGACCTCGTCCTCTGACGAGATGTGAATCATGCCGATCGGCGAGCTGCTGAAGTTGACGAGTGTATATGTCGTGTGCAGAATCGCCTTCCTCTCACTCGGAAATAGATCCGCGCGCAGCGATATACCGCTCAGCTGTGGCTGATTCAGTGTCGCGTACTTTCCGTAAGTCTTCTCATAAAGCGCCCGCGCCTCGAGCCGCGACTTCTCTGTCGCAGGATTCAACACCTTCGTGTTGTACATGATGAATCCGCTCGTGCCGACGATCGTGAGGATCATCGCAGCCGCAATCGCCAGTGATCTGAGGCTCAATCGTTCCCGAATGGTCGCGATGCGGTGCCTGAATCCTTCGGTGCGTCCGCGCACCCACATCAGCGTTGCAACGACCAGCAGAAGAATTACCCACGCTGCCCAGTATGTCTTGAACCACAGCCATGGACCGACAGACGCTGCAAATCCGCTCATGTCGGAGTAGGTCCATTCGGGACTCGACGAAAAGACGAGAAGATGATTCTCGATTCCCAGCGAAGTCGCGGCCGACATTACCCAGTAGATCGCGATGATCACCAGATAGGCGATGTACTTCTGATTGATGATCACGTGCAGCGCGAACGCGAGTCCCGCAAAAAGCAGATGCTCCGTGAGTGAAAGACCGAGCACGGCTTTGATGTACAAGTCTGGCTCGAAAGTGGTGTAGCCCGTTTGCATCTGGATGATCATGCATGCTGCAATGAGCATCACTTGATACGCCACTAGCAGCAGCGCGAGGCCCGTGAATTTGCCGGCGAGCTGCACCCATTCAGGTAGGGGCGCTGCATCGGCGATCTCACTCAATCGTGTATCGCGATCGCGCCATACGAGCTCTCCCGCATAGAACGTCGACAGTATCGGAATGATGAACCAGATAATCTCGCCAGGGTGACCAATCCAGCTGATCATCTGCTCCGTCGTCGGAACAATCGGAACACCGAAGTGTGCCATCGCTTTCGTTCCGAGCGCGGCAGTGATGAGGGACAGTATCACGAGGGCGACTCCGCCCCAGCTGATTGCAATCTGCCTGAACGATTGGCCCGCGATCGAGAGAAACTGCTGAAGCCTTACCGCACCTGGATCCGATCTCTCGACCTTCGGCACAACGATAGGTGTGGTGTCGGCGCGCAGCTCTTCATTCGCCGCCGGCTTGCTTCTTCTCCAGAATGTGCGGGTGCCGGCGGTCTCGAAGTGAAATTTGAAATGCGCGATCGCAAGCAGAATGGCTGCAGTCGACAGCCACACCGCCCTGTTAATGAGCAGCTCCCGGCTCGACCACAAATCGAGAACGTTTTTTTGCGGGGCCGTAGTTGTCTGCGATATACCAGACAGTACCGACGCTCCAAGGGGGTCGATGATTCTCGCGAGGTCCCAGTGTCCCAGCTGCTTCGCGACCACTGCCCACACTATTGCGGTAACGAAGAATATCAGGACACCGCCAAGGTAACTCGACAACGCCCGGCGACTGAGCAGCGACAGCAGGAAAAGAAATGAAGTCGCAAGGAACGCATTCGGCACAGCAATCAGTGCGAACGCGCTCAGGTACGTACTGATATTGATTGGACCGAGAAACTCGGGCTGAATCCCGTAGATGAAGATCGCGCCGAACATTGCGAGCTGAAACGCGGCGAGCACGAGAAGATTCAGCAGAAACGCAGCTATGAATCGGCCATACACATAGCTCGGCTCCGCGACTGGTGACGTATAAATGAGCGGAGCGATCCTTGTTTCTGGATCGCGTGCGCCCGCGTCACCGGCAAAGCCGGCTGATGCGAGAAGTGCCAGCACAGTGCCCATGAGCGTCAGCATCAGAATCACGTAGGGCGCGTTGACATGCATGCCGCTGCTCTGAGCCTCGTCCACGCGAGCGTGCGTCATGATCAGCGACATCAATAGAGCCGCCACGACATATATCCACGTCCACAGCCGCCTGGTCTGGAGACCGAGCTCGAACTTCAGAACTTCCAGCGACTTCATGCAGCAGCCACCATAGTGTCGAAGTAGACATCCTCGAGACTTGGCTCGACTGGCTGCCAGTCTTCACCCGGCGCCGTGTCAGCTCGAACGTGTACGATTGTTCTGCCTGCAAGCAGGCGGCTCGATATGAGCCTCTGCTCTCTGCTAACTCTGTCCACCTCCACTTTCTCCACGAGCCGCCGCCAGACTTTGCCTTTGAGAGCATTTATTGCGGCGAGTGGCTCGCCTTCAACAAGGATCTTTCCTTTGTTGATGATCGCCATCCTGCTGCACAGCTCGGACACATCCTCTACTATATGAGTAGACAGGATCACGACTGCATCCTCGCCAATTGCACTCAACAAGTTGAGGAATCGCACACGCTCCGCAGGATCCAACCCCGCTGTCGGCTCATCGACGATGATGAGCTTCGGATTCGATAATAGCGCAACTGCAACACCGAATCGCTGGCGCATACCGCCGGAATATCCGCTGAGCTTTTTCTTGCGGACATCGTACAGGTTGGTCTGCTGTAACAGAGCGCTCACTACTTCCTTACGCGCTTTGCGGTCGGCAATTCCCTTGAGAACAGCGAAGTGCTCCAGCAACCGCTCGGCGCTCACATTTGGGTAGACTCCAAACTCCTGTGGCAGGTAGCCGAGTGTCTCACGCACGCGATGCTTCTCATTGAGGACGTCGATGTCGCCAAGCCGGATGGATCCAGCGTCGGGGTCCTGAAGGGTTGCGATCGTTCGCATGAGCGTTGACTTACCGGCTCCGTTGGGACCGAGCAGTCCGAACATTCCGCGCGGAATCGTGAGCGTGATTCCATTCAGAGCATGAACGCCGTTGGGATAAGTCTTGGAGAGATTTTCTATGCGGAGTTCCATGGTTATTGCTTCGCTGACCTGCCGAGAATGATTGCGGCGATCTTTTCGGTGAGGTTGGTGTCGGAGTTGAGCGGTCCCGTTGTGTTTGTCATCAGCGTAATGCCGAGCTTTTCATTGGGATACCAGACGTTCTCGTTGGAGAATCCGATCGTCGACCCGTCGGTGAGAAAGACGGTTTCGCCTGTAAGTGCAGGACGAACGTACATACCGAATCCGTAGGGGACGTTTGCGGCTGCAGCGACACCGCGTGGTGTGGTCATCGCTGTGAACGATGCCGGCGAGAGAACCTTGCCGTTGTATAGAGCGAGATTCCACTTTGAAATATCGATCGCATTGGAGCACACGCCGCCGGCAAGCAGCATCGACGGATGCATGTATGGCGCGGGTCTCAGCGTATCGGTTGCCGGTTTCATGTATCCTTTGGCGACGAGTCCCTTCGGGTCCATGTCGGCGCAGTATCCGATTGTCCTGAGACCAAGTGGCTTTGCAATCTCGTCGCGCAGTACTTCGCTGTACGATTTGCCGTAGAGTTTTTCGACAAGCGCGGCGAGCAGCATGTAGCCTGTGTTGGAGTAGATCCACTTCGTTCCCGGTGGAACTGTTTCTCCTTTTGAGCGCGCAGCGAGTGCGATGATCGAGTCGGTCGACCGATATGTGCCGACGTCGTCCATCGTCCTGTATTCACGCTGAATTCCGGAGGTATGGTTGAGAACAGTTTCGATTGTGCGACCCGTCCATTCTGGTTTGAGGCCTTTCAGGTATTGTCCGAGTGTATCGCTGAGTGACAGCTGTCCCTTCTCGACCTTCTTGAGAAGCAGCGATGCTGTGATGTGCTTGGTCATCGAGCCGATCTGATATGCAGTGAGCGAGTCGGCACTGCGCTTGGCTGCCACGTCGGCGTATCCATATGTACGCGAGAGCAGTGTCTTCCCGTTCTGAGTGATGACGATCGATGCGCTCGTTGTGCCTTTGTCGAGGAGCTCTGTCTTGATGATCGAATCGACGCGCGCGCTCAGCTGTGCGTTACAGGGTGAGCAGGGGAAAAGCGCGAGGAAGCACGCGTGCAGAAGGAGTTTCTTGATCATGATGATGCCTGGGTGAGAAAGGGTGCTGCTTAACGCTGCTCGCGATTGCGATAGAGCGCGGCGATGAGACCGGTGATTCCGATCGAGGTCCAGAGGAGTGTGGCGATGAGCCAGTCAGAGATTTTTGGTAGTGCGCGCCAGACTCCTATTCGTTCTGCGTTGGACAGAACGACTTGCGTGTGGAGCGACTCGGTACGCGCGCTCAGTACTGCGTCGACTCCGTATCGGCCTTCCATGAGCGTGTTGGTTATGCGCCCGAGTCTCGGCCAGAATGCGTCGGCGGCGAGTCCGTGTCCGATGGCTGCCATCAGGTAGACGAGAGCGACTGTGCCGAGGATCCAGCGGAATGGATGCTTGAAGCCGAGGGTGATCGCGGTAACGAGGAGGTAGGTTGCTGTCGCCGATGTGAATGGCACGAGCCACAACGCCTTCGGCGGTATCCACGTCATTGTTCTGACCAGCGATGGATCGAGCGTCACAGGATCTGGAATCACCGTTGATGGAAGCAGCTTCACTACTTCGTCGCCCGCGATGTTTCCTTTGGTTATGAGTGCAAGAATGAGCAGCCAGACCAGGAACGTGGCGCCTGCGATCATGAGCCACATCCACCCGGCTAACATCTTCGCGAGTGTGTGCCGCGTGCGATCGAATGGGAGTGTCCAGAGAAAGCGTGATCCGAATGGTCGATCGCGGTGCCACACTGCGATTGGCAGGAGTGCGCCCGCGAATGCCGGAATCATCGAGAGCTCGGGCGCGAACTCGACCCCACCGCGTCCGTTTATGAAGTCGGTGATTGCGAGGAAGGTCGCGACGAGAAGTAACCCGGCCGCGATCATGAGGTAGATGCGGAGCGACAGACCAGTTGCTTTGAACTGTTCGCGGATTACCTGCGCTATAGTCGGAGGACGTCGATCGCTCATCGTGAGGTCTCCTCCGAAAGGAGAGTCGCGATCGCGTCTTCGAGTGAGAGTGGCCGAGTGTCGTTGGGGCGCTGAGTCGCAACGAACTTGCGGAGCTCATCGCGCTGCATCTGGGCCTGAAGTTTTCCTTCTTTCAGTACTCCGACATAATCAGTGAGACTGTCGACTTCGTGTACGTGATGCGTAGCGATGATCACCGTCGTCGGCGAGTCAGCGAGATGCTCGGCGAGAAGTGACAGCGCCTGCTTGCGCGCGATGATATCGAGGCCTTCGGTTGGTTCATCGAGAAGGAGCAGTGGCGGACGATGCGCCATCGCCATCGCGAGCTGAAGTCGTCGCAGCTCGCCTTTGGAGAGTGTGCCACTCTTTTTACCGGTACGAATGTTGAGCGATTTCACGAGATGCGCCGCGTACGCGGCATCCCATGACGGATAGTATGCAGCGACGTATTCGAGGAGTCGCCCCGATGTCATCCATGGATATGGAGATTCCTGTTGTTCCGGGACGTATCCGATCTGCACGCGTGCTTGTGGTCCGTTTGCATCGGTGCGAAGTCCAAAGACTTTGGCATCGCCTGATGTTGGACGCTCGAGATTGAGCAGGATCTTGAATGTCGTGCTCTTTCCGGCGCCGTTTGCGCCGACGAGGACGTAGACGGATCCTTCGGGCACGTTGAAGCTCACGCTGTCGAGTGCGACCTGATCTCCATAATGTTTCACGAGATTGGTCGTTTCGACTGCGAGCGCGGTTGCGTTTGTTGTTGTCATGCTCTTCTCCGCTCGCGCGAAGATTTCTCTTCTTCGGCCGCGACTTCGCGGATCGACTCGATGAGCTCTTCGGCAGAGAGTCCGCTGCGGCGGGCTTCGAGGAGGGTGCGCTTTGCGACGCTGCGGGCGAGGTTCTCACGTTCGCGCGAGTTCTTCTTGTTGACCGGCGAGACGAACGTCCCCTGCCCTCTTTTCACGTACACGACTTCCTCCCGCTCGAGCTCCTGGTACGCTTGCGACACGGTCCGTGGGTTGATGACGAGCTCGGAGGCGAGGTCGCGCACAGATGGCAGCGGATCCTCGGGCTTCAGTTTTCCGACCACGATGGCTCGCCGTATCTCGTCCATTATCTGGAGGTACAGCGGCCGGGGGTCTCGATTGTCGAGTGTCACCAGCATTTCGGCCCGGTGTAGCGGTGTAGTATATGACTACTACACTAAGGACCTACGCTGGGGGAGTCAAGGAAGTTTCGGTCGAGCTAAGTCGGGTAGATGGGGCAGCCGGGATGACTGCCCCACCCGATTGCTATCTGCCGCCGAGCCAGATTCCCATACCAAACACAACTCCATTCATGTGCTCGGCCCTTCCGCGGTATTTGAAATAGTCTGCACGATAGCCGAGCTGCACGTAGACGGGAATTTTCGGAGCGGTGTACATGACAGAACTCTCGCCTTCCCAACCGTCAGGCTTACGGGTCGTTTCTGATCTGCTGTGCGAGAAATCGCCCTGAAACGTTTTCGCCCCGCTGATGCTGATCGATACTCCAGTTCCGCCGATTTGTACAATCGAACGCGCTCCAGCCCGTATGAACAAAACCGTTGAGTCTGTTCCGGAGAGCGACCTCTCACCGTAGGCACCCTCGAGACGGAACCAATTCTCGCCGACGAATAAGCGAGCTTCACGTTGTGTAAAGTCAACCGTACCATACGTGCCATTCATGATCCTGCCGCCGATGCCCATGCCACCACCTTTTGCGCCGATGTATGCTTCGATGCCCTTGACGGATGCGTCGAGCCGATCGGTCACCTCATCATTTATGCTGACATCGCGTCTCGTGCTGCCGGTTATCCCGCCTATTCGAAGATCGACTGGATACTCCACCTGTGCATTTGCTTTAGCAGCGCTTATCCCGGCAAGTGCAAGACAGGTAAG
>DASUXX010000389.1:0-8087 GCA_036377755.1 Gemmatimonadaceae bacterium | reverse complement strand
TCCTTCGACTTCGACAGGATCAAAGGCGAGACGCTTTACGATATCCTGCTGCGCGAAACAGATCCGCGATACGTAGCGATGGAAGCCGATGTATTCTGGATGAAGTCCGCAGGGCAGGATCCGAACGCGTGGTTCGCGAAGTATCCGGGCCGGTTCCACATGCTGCACCTCAAGGACATGGGGCCTCCGCCCAAGAATCAGATGCGCGACGTGGGGAAAGGAGTGATCAACTGGCCCTCGCTCGTTTCGAACGCGTCGAAAGCAGGCGTGAAATACTGGTTCGTCGAGCACGATGAGCCGCGCGACCCGATTGCGTCGATCACTTCCAGCTATCGATACCTCCGCTCTTTGCGGTTTGCCTGATTGACGCAGTAGTTTCTTCTCGTCTCAACCGGGCGGGATCAATTGGAAGCACCGCGCAAGACATTCGACGTCTGCATCGTCGGCTCCGGCGCAGGCGGTGGAATGGCAGCATATGCTCTCTCCAAGGCGGGAGCTGACGTAGTTCTCATGGAAGCGGGCGACGTGTGGTACGGGTCGCGCAATTCGAAGATGATGTTCCCCAACTACGCATCACCGCGCCGCGGCGGGTCAACTCGGCTCAAGCCGTTCGGCGAATTCGATGGATGTGAGGGCGGGTGGGAAATCGACGGCGAGCCATACACAAAAGCGCCGGGCACGAATTTTCTCTGGTGGCGCGCGCGAATGCTCGGCGGACGCACGAATCACTGGGGCCGCATATCACTGCGATTCGGGCCTGATGATTTCCGCCGCAAGAGCATCGACGGCATGGGCGACGACTGGCCCATCACATACGATGACATCGCTCCCTACTACGATCGAGTCGATCAGCTCATCGGCATCTATGGCAGCAAGGAAGGAATTCACAATGAGCCCGATGGTCTCTTCCAGCCGCCCCCTGCGCCGCGCTGCTACGAGCTGCTGATCAAGAAAGCGAGTGACAAGCTCAACATCACGTGCATCCCTGCGCGCCGCTCGGTAATCACCAAGCCGATCAACGGCCGCGCTGCATGTCACTACTGCGGCCAGTGCGGCCGTGGATGCTCCGTAAAAGCGAACTTCTCCAGTCCCGACGTGCTGATCGCGCCCGCGCTCGCAACTGGCAAGCTCACTTTGATGACGAACGCGATGGTTCGCGAAGTCACTCTCGGTCCCGATGGACTCGCCAACGGCGTCTCCTATGTCGACAAGAAGACGGGCGCTGACATGCAGGTCAAGGCACGCATTGTCGTGCTCGCAGCGAGCGCGCTCGAGACCGCGCGAATTCTATTCAACTCACGCAGCTCGAAGTTTCCAAATGGCCTCGCGAACTCGAGCGGCACAGTCGGCAAATACATCACGGACACAACAGGTGGAGGAGTGTCTGGTTACATCCCGGCGATGGAAAATCACGCCGGCCACAACGAAGACGGCGCAGGTGGGATGCACGTCTACATGCCCTGGTGGCTCGATAACAAGAAACTCGATTTCCCTCGCGGTTATCACATCGAGGTGGGTGGTGGAGTTCGTCAACCGGGTGCCGGATTCATGGGAGGAATTCATCGATATCCACCCGGCGGAGGCTACGGTCTCCAATTGAAGCGTGATTACCGGAAGTATTACGGAGCGACGATCAGCTTCGAAGGCCGAGGCGAGATGATCCCGAACGACGATACGTACTGTGAGATCGATCCCAACGTCGTCGATCGCTTTGGAATCCCGGTTCTTCGCTTTCACTGGAAATGGACTGACGCCGAATACAACCAGGTGAAGCACATGCAGGAAACTTTCCGGTCGCTGATCGCTGAAATGGGCGGCCAGGTGTTCGATCCGATGCCCTCAAAGGAAGATGGTTACGGCATCGCGGCAGGCGGGCAGATCATTCACGAGCTAGGTGGCGCGCGGATGGGAAATGATCCTGGAACGTCGGTCGTAAGCGGCAACTGTCAGGCGCACGATGTGAAGAACCTCTTCCTCGCTGACGGAGCTCCGTTCGTATCGCAGGCCGACAAGAATCCAACGTGGACGATTCTCGCGCTAGCATGGCGCACGTCGGATTACATCGCTAACCAGATGAAAAAGAGGGCGCTATGAGCGACATGGACCGGAGAGAGGCAGTGAAAGCGCTCGCAATGCTCCCCTTTGCATTCTCATTCGACGTCACAGCGCCGCAGATCGAGCGTGCGGCCGACGCACTCAAGGCCTCTCCCGCAGCTCCCTACGTGCCGAAATTCTTCACGGCGCACGAGTGGCAGACAGCGAGCATGCTCGCAGACTACATCATTCCCCGCGATGAACGGTCGGGCAGCGCAACCGATGCAAAGGTGCCGGAATACATGGACTGGCTCCTTGCAGACAAGGAGTCGTCGGAGAATTCGCGAATCGCGATGCGCGGTGGCCTTGCATGGCTGGATTTACAGGCATCCGAGAGGTTCGGCACCACTTTCGTGAAAGCGACTGATGCGCAGCGACGGCAGATACTCGACGACATCGCGTGGCCCAAGAAAGCAAAGCCTGAATTCAGCCAGGGGGTCGCGTTCTTCAACAGGTTTCGCGATTTCACGGCGAGCGGATTCTTCTCGAGCGAGATGGGGTATCGCGACGTCAAGTTCGTCGGGAATGTCGCGCTGCCCGAATGGAACGGGTGTCCACCAGCAGCGATGGAAAAGCTCGGGGTGTCGCACGATCTCATGAAAACGCGAGTCCCCGTCCAGCGCAGCACATGACACTTGGAATAGGATTCATCGGCAGCGGGTTCAACGCACGCTTTCACATCCAGGCATTCACCGGCGTCCGCGATGCGGATGTACGTGGAGTCTGGAGCCCAAACGCAAAGCACGCGGCAGATACGGCCGCTCTCGCTCGCTCGACCGATGTCGGAGATGCAAAAGCGTATCGATCGATCGGAGAGATGGTTGCAGATCCCGCCATCGACGCGATATGGCTGTGCGGGCCGAATCACGCGCGAATCGCGAATGTAGAAGAGATCGTTGCTGCCGTGAAAGCTGGTGCGAATCTTCGCGGCCTCGCATGTGAGAAACCTCTGGCGCGCAACGTCGCGGAAGCGAAGAAAGTTGCGCGCCTCGCGCAAAGTGTCCGGCTCAACACAGGGTATCTCGAGAATCAGCTCTTTGCTCCCGATATCACTCGGGGTAAAGAACTCATATGGGCACGTGGTGCGGCACTCACAGGTCGCCCGTATCTCGCGCGCGCGGCGGAGGAGCACAGTGGACCGCACATGCCCTGGTTCTGGCAGGGATCACTCCAGGGCGGTGGCGTGCTCAACGATATGATGTGCCATTCCGTTGAAGTAGTGAGACATCTTCTCACGAAGCCTGGTGAAGCACGCGAGTCGATAACACCGAAGAGAATCAGCGCGCACATCGCTTCGCTCAAGTGGACGCGAAAGCAGTACTCCAAGCGATTGGCTGCCGCCATGGGCAAAGCTGTCGATTACTCGAAGCACCCCGCCGAGGATTTCGCGCGCGCAACTATCGAGTACGAGTCGTCCGGTGGTGAGACGTTAATCGGCGAAGTGACTACATCGTGGAGCTTCGTTGGTGCTGGACTTCGTCTCTCGGCTGAGCTTCTTGGTCCCGAGTACTCGATGTCCTGGAATACGCTCGACAGCGGCCTCAAGCTTTTCTTCAGCCGCGAAGTGAAAGGCCGCGCCGGTGAAGATTTAGTCGAGAAGCAGAACGCCGAGATGGGAATGATGCCGGTAGTTGCTGACGAGGCGGCTGCGTACGGATACACTGCGGAGAATCGTCACTTCGTTCGCGCATTCTCGCACGGAGAGAAGCCGATGCTCACATTCGACGACGGCGTCGAAGTCATGCAGATCCTGATGACGGCATACATGAGCGCGCAGTCAGGGAAAACGCTTCCCTTCCCGCCACGTGGTCTCGATTCGTTCGTGCCTGACGTAGCACAAGGCAAGTGGAAGCCGTAAGAACCTTCCAATGACGACTAAGGCCTCCGTCGCTGTGATTGGCGGCGGTGTGATGGGTGCGAGCATCGCTTATCATCTCGCTCGCGCCGGAGTGGACGACGTCATCATCATCGACCGTGCGCCCGGGCCGGGTGCGGGAAGCACAGGCCGCGCAACTGGAGGATTCCGCGCGCAGTTCGCGACCGCTATCAACGTGCAGATGTCGCTTATGTCGCGGGAAGCGCTGCGCCGGTTCAAGGATGAAACGGGAGTCGATCCTGGATATCAGCCGGTGGGATATCTCTGGCTTGCATCTACGCCGCAACAGCTGGACGCGATCAGAAGTGCACAGCGGGTTCAGCATGACCTCGGCTTGTCCGAGGCGCGCGAGCTCAGCGTTGCAGAGATTCTCGAGTGCAATCCTCTCATCAGCGACGAGAGCATCATCGGAGGCGCATTCTGTCCGACTGATGGATACATCAGACCTCTCGAGATACTTCGTGGATATCTCGAATCTGCAGAGCGGCTGGGCGTTCGATTTCTGTGGGATGCGAAGTGTGTCGGGCTCGTCCGAAACGGAAATCGCATCGAGACTGTGCAAACCACTCGTGGCCACGTCGATGTCGATACTGTCGTAAATGCTGCAGGCCCGTGGGCAGCGCATGTAGCAGAGATGGCTGGAGTCTTTCTCCCCGTCACACCCCTGATGAGGCAGGCAGCGTTCACCGTTCCAACGAGCGCGATTCCGCCCGACATGCCGATGACGATCTTCATGAACACGGGATTTCATGTGCGAGCGCGAGACGGCCGGGCGCTTTTCTCATGGCCTGGAGACGAAACACCCGGTGACCCCGGCGAGCTGTGCGCGGATCCAGCGTGGGTGAATAAAGTCACGGACTTTGCGCGCGACCGGTTCCCCGTTCTCCGCGATGTCGATATCGACTGGGAAAGCTGCTATGCCGGCCTTTACGAAATGTCACCCGATCATCACGCGCTACTCGGCAAATCTCCGAAGTGCGATAACATGTTTTTCGCGAACGGGTCGTCGGGGCACGGCGTGATGCATTCACCGGCGATTGGATCGATCATCGCGGACATGATCTGCGAAAAAAAGCCGCAGCTCGACGTGTCGATGCTGCGGCCTTCGCGCTTCAAAGAAGGTCAGCCTCTTTCGGCGAACGAGCTGTTATAGCGGCACGGGCTCGACTCCGGCAGTGGAATCCGGCGGTCTCTCTGCCGCGCGTTGGGGCCGGAACAGCACCGCGAAGACAACGAGAATTATTCCCGCGAGAAGGGCCGGCACCTGCCAGATGCGCGTCCAGTCGTGCGTAGCTACTCCGTTCGCTCCCATCACTGCGAAGCGATCGACAACCTTGCCTGACACCCACGATCCGATAAAGAGACCGACACCGAGAGTGACGAACGCAATGAATCCCTGCGCTGCAGCTCTGATCTTCGGCCCTGCCTGCTGGTCGACGTAAATCTGTCCGGTAACGAAGAAGAAATCGTAGCAGATGCCGTGGAGCAGGATGCCGAGGTACAGCATCCACATAAGCGAGCCGGTATTTCCGTAGGCGAACATCAGATAGCGAACTGCCCACGCTGCCATGCCGACGAGCATGATCTTCTTGACTCCCAGTCGCGACAGGGCGAGCGGAAGAAGGAGCATGAAGCCCATTTCCGACATCTGTCCGAAGCTCTGCTTGGTTGCAGCGTTCGCTACGCCGGTTTCATTCAGGAAGAGATTAGTGAACGCGTAATAGAACTGAAGCGGAATGCAGAGGAGGAACGATCCAATTACGAAGGTCGTGAACGATCGATCCTTGAGAAGAGCCAAAGCATCGAGCCCGAGCACGTCACGTACGCTGAGTGGCTTTCCTGCCGCGTGCGGAGGCGTGTGAGGCAGAACGAGTGAATACAATCCAAGAATTACTGACGCACCCGCTGCAATGCGCATCGGTGTCGCAGTTGCTTCGAGACCAAGCTGCCCCACGATGATTCCTGCAACGATCCATCCGATAGTCCCGAGCACGCGAACTTTGGGAAAGTCGCGCGCGGAGTCGGCCATGTTGTCGAACGAGATCGAGTTGGTGAGAGCGAGTGTCGGCATGTAGCACAGCGCGTAGAGAATCAGCAGCGGATAGAACCGGCCGAACTCGGTAGACGTCGAGACGATCCAGAGCAGAACTGCGCCGAGGATGTGGAGCAGCGCGATGATTCTTTGTGTTGGAAAGAACCTGTCGGCGATCATTCCAACGAAAAACGGCGACACCATTGCAGCGATCGCCGTCGTTCCGTACGCGAGTCCGACCTGCGTCCCGTCGAACTTGAGAGTTGTGCCGAGATACGTACCCATCGTCACGTACCATGCGCCCCACACGAAGTACTGCAGGAACATCATGACGGACAGACGGAATCGCACGCTCATGGAAGAACCCGGATGCGGATGTTGCGGAACTCGACTTTATCGCCGTGATCCTGGAGCCCGATGTAGCCTTCAGGCGACTGTCCGTATGTCGGAGTGGACTTCCACTTGCTTGCCGCTACGCGCGCTTTCCATTCGTCGCTGTTGATCGTGTAGTCGACGACTTTTTTCCCGTTCAGCCAGTGCTCGATGTGATTGCCGTTTGCGACGACGCGCACGGAATTCCATTGCCCAGCAGGATTCGCCGCTGACGCAGGTACACCATACACGTCGAATACGGATCCGGCCGATGTCACTTCGCGCTTTCCGTCAGCGTGGCGCTCATTGTCGAGAATCTGCATCTCGGGTGCGCTCTGCCAGATGTAATCGTTGTCCTCAGTTCCCCGGTATAGAACTCCGCTGTTCCCGCCTTCGGATATCCGCCAGTCGAGTGCGAGCTCGAAGTTTTTGTACTTGTCGACCGTTACGATATCGCCCGCGTTGTCGCCTGATCGCGTCAGGACGCCATCGACAACGGTCCAGCCGGGTCCGACGGTGGTTTTTTTATAATTGCGCCACCCGTCGAGCGTTTTTCCATTGAAGAGGAGCTTCCATCCAGCCTGCTGCTCCTGGGGTGTGAGTGTGTTCATTGCGGACGGCGATTGTGCTCCGCCGTTGGTGGTCTGACAGGCAGCTGCACCAATGAGCGCAGTGCACAAAATGAGTGAAGCGATGCGGCCCATGTGACTCCGGAAAGATGCGACGCGAACATACGGCACATGAGCCCGTTGAGGAAGCGTGTCCGACCTCGTTAGTTTCCGAGGGCAGTTGGAGGGTTGGCAGAATGGCTATTGCACCAGTCTTGAAAACTGGCGTCCGTAAGGACTTCTGGGTTCGAATCCCAGGCCCTCCGTTTAATTCCGCTGAAACGAGAACTCCTGCTGCACGGTCTGCTTCACCACGCAGCCACCGATATTTGCAGGTTTGTACTTCGCTGACCTGAGCGCGTCCTTCACGGAATCGATGAAATCATTCTGACGCCTGCGATCCTCACCCATCAGTCGCGGCTGGCCCGGAATCGAGAATTCCTTCACAGTGCTGATGTCGACCTTTCCCGATTTATCGATCACAAAGGTCAGTCTTGCGCTCACTACCTTCCCAATCTGGAATCCGTTCGGAAATCGGATCATCGGGTACTTCTTGTAGTCAACTGCCGACGCCCATGGCATCAGCAGGCTGAACGCGGGAAATGCCTGCCTCGCCTCCATCGGCTCGACCTTCATCGCCTTCGAAACTCGCGGCGCAGTCAGCGACAGTGAAAATCCGAGAGAGTCAGCCGAACTTGCATCTGGCCATCCAACTTTCTCTCCTTCCTTCGCGAGCTCAGTCAGCGTGCGATCGATCATCTTGATCGACGAACGCGCGAGCGTATCAGCAGACCGGCTCCATTCCGCAGTGAGCCACGAGAACGTGCCATCTTTTTTCACGGTCACGTCTACTTCACCATATATCCCATACCACGCGACGACTGAATCCGCCTCCGGAAGCTGACCCGAGCCGTTGCCGAGCAGCTCCCTCATCTTGATTGCCGCTGTCTGCGCAAACAGGTCCGCGAGAGGCATTATTCCCGCCGACGATTTTCCCTGGCTCGTCGCCTGAATGAACACAGGCACCCGCTTGAACGACTGCGCAGGAATCCTCAACATGCACGAGTCCAGCTCGAGTGCCTCGCGCTGCGCCTGAAGAGCCGAT
>DASUXX010000388.1:0-6099 GCA_036377755.1 Gemmatimonadaceae bacterium | reverse complement strand
AAACACTGGTCTGCTTCACCATCGGGGCCTGGCAGCTGTTACGCTTCATGATCTCGCCGCGATGCTCGTTCAGGCATGACTGCTTCTCGATGAACCGGTCGAATGCCGCTGCGTCCGCTGCGCTCAAGGCAAAAGCCGCGTTTGCTCCCGTGCCAATTCGGATTTCATTGGGATCGGTTGCATCCTTCGGAATATAAATCGGATCGTTACCGCCGATTCCGTCGCCGTTGATGTCGTTGTTCGTGACATATGTCAGCGAGATGCCCGATACCGCCTCGAAGTAGAAGCTGAGGTCGGACTGATACCGCTTCCACGGTGACGTTAGAGTTCCCGACGCCATGAAGCGGTGAGGCCTCTGGAAATTCGACGTCGTAGCATCTTCCGGATCATTTTCGAGACCCGAGAACTGGCGTCCGTTTCTCCAGTTGGAGATTGCACGGTCAGACGTAAGAGACTGGACGTCTTTCGCCTGCATGTACGTGTAGGATGCTGTCCCTTCGAAGAGGGTGCTGATCCGCTTGCGGAGTTGGCCCGTCAGCGAATAGCTGTGTCCCGCCTTCGCATTAGTAAGGAAGATCGCGCCTTCTGTGAAATTAACCGATGGCGTACCGACTGAAACAATTCGCTTCTGGCCGGTATTCGTGACCGAACCAGTCGCGCTGATCGTGTCGGCATAGAGAATTCTACCGTTACGGTCGGTGTACGGTACACCGTTCACCATTCGCGGCCCGATGAGGTTCAGATCGCGAACATACAGCCCGTTGATCTCCTTGCGATACAGCGCTTCGAACGTACCAATGAAGCCGAACGGAAGCCTCTGATCGAAGCCCAGAGAGCTCGTAAAGTTCTGGGGGTACTTGAAGTTCGGGTCGGTAACGTTGATGCCAACGGTTCCTGCGGCACCGGGCGCCGGCGGATTCTGATTTGCGCACGACTTCGGGAGGTCGTTGACGTCCGTTGTGAATGCTGGAACTCCTGCACCCGTGCAGCCGACGGTTACGCCTCCCAGACCGGTATTCGCGTAAGCGTTTCCGATAAGGATATAGGGCGTCTGCCCGGTGAAGATTCCAATAGCTCCGCGCAGCTGACTGCTCTGACGGCCCGTGACGTCCCAGTTGAATCCAAGACGCGGTGACCACAACGCCTGCGTCTTAGGCTTCCAGTCGGTCCTGATATCTGACGCCTTGGCGGTGATCAGATCGTTCTGCTTCGGTGTGTCGAGGAAGCTCGGTACATCTACGCGGAGACCGAGAGTGAACGAGAAATTCGGAGTGACGTTGATTGCGTCCTGGCCATAAAGCGAGAACTGCTGTCCACTGAATTCCGCGGCGATATCACCACCATTTGCGTACGAGAAGGCATACGCCGAGGGTGTGCCGGCCGCAAGCGCGGCGATGTTCGGGAACGTGTATGCCCCGAAAGCGGCTCCACTAAGGAAGAAGTTATAGATGTAGGTATGCTCGTAACGGCCGCCGAGCGTGAACGTGTGCCGGCCATAGGGCTTCGTCACGTTGTCAGATAGCTCGAAGATCTTCTGCTTGAGATCGTTGCCAGGTGAGAAACGCTCAGTTCCCACGGTCACGGCCACCGACGGTGTGGTGCCACCAATCGGAGTTACACCCACCGAAATCTCTGGAGTGCTGGCCGGCACGATTCGGACGTCGCGGATCGTGTTGTAGCCAATGAGGAATTCGTTGGACATTCCGTTCGCCATGTTCGTAAAGAGCTGACCGGCTAGAGAGCGATTCTTCGCCTGTCGAACAAAGGAGTTCGAGGTAAGCCGGATTCCTGAGCTTTGCTGCGTGACGTTGCCAGCAAGCCCGTTGGTGTTGCGCGAAAACTCAGTCTGCTCCGCAGTATTGTCGAGCACACGGAATACTGCGCGGTTCTGATCATTGATCGACCAATCCAGGCGGCCCATCAGATTCGTCAGCGGGTTTTCACGCGGGAACGCTCCGGCCGACCCGACGTCGAATCGCGGAGCGAGTATGCTCGCGATACGATTGATTGAATCAAGCGAGACCTTCGTTGTTGCAGTTCCAATCGTATTCGCAGCCTCATCAGCCGAAGGGCCGCTGGACGGGTCGGTTCGACGCTGCCATTCGGGAGCGATGAAGAAATGAAGCTTGTTTTTTATTATCGGTCCGCCCAGGCTGAACCCATACTGTCGAACGTCGAATCCGCTCTGACGTATCTGATCTACGTCAGCGGCCATTCCCGGAGTTCTGAACGTATAGGTAGCGCCACCGTGAAGCTCATTCGTTCCGTTTTTCGTGACAGCGTTAACGAGCATGCCGGCGAAGTTTCCGTAGCGAACGTCGGTCGGGCTCAGAAGTACCTGGAATTCCTTGACAGCCTCGATCGACATGATGCGGCCACCGGTTGCACCACCAGGCTGCCCTCCACTTGAACCGAGATTGAAGCGGTCATTCTGATTGGCACCATCGACCGTGTAGTTGTTGAGGCGATTGTATGTACCGGCCGCGCTAGGACCGCCGCCAGTGTTCGTGACCACTTGGGGAGTCAGCTTAACAAGGTCGGTATAATCGCGCTGGAGAGTCGGGGCGCGACGAAGCATGCTATCACCGACGACAGTGCCAATTCCCTGGCGCGTCGGACTGAAAACTGCTTGCCCACCAGCCGCCGTCGTTACGACCTGCGAAAGCTCTACCGCTTGCGGCACCATCTGCACGTCGATGCGGGTCGCCTGCGAAAGCGTAATCATGACATCCGTCTTGGAGGCGGGCTGCATGCCAATTCGACGGAGCTCGAGTGTATATGGACCGCCGACTTCGAGGCCTGGCAGAGTATATCGGCCGCCTTCGCGAGAAAGCGTTCGCTGCACGAAACCAGTTTTCTGGTTTGTTATTGAGATTTGTACGTTCTCGAGCGGATTACCGGCATTGTCGGTGACATAACCGGTGACACCACCCGTGGTAACACCTTGGGCGGAGGCATCGGTGACCACCGCAGCGCCGAGCATCAGACCGAGTGCCGTGATAAAACGGGTCAGACGTCGTGTGATCATGTGTGGACCTGTTTGAGGGAGGGATTTGAACGCCACAAAGCTACGGCGGGAGCATCGTGCGGGCAAGCAACAAAACGTCGCCGGGGCCGTGTCTTTTCTGCGGAAAAAAACTGCAACAGAATTCGGCCGTACAGTTGTCCTTAAACGTTGCGGGTCTTTCCTACTGTTAAATAGTAGACCGGAATCCCGACAAGAATGCCTCCGAGTACCCCGAGAGTCTGCCATCGACTGGATGGGTCGATGATCGCGTTCGCGAGCAGGAAAATCGTCGAAAGAATGAAAAGCGCGGGTACCAACGGATAAAGCGGAACCCTGAACGCCGGTGCGTAATCAGGACGTCTGCGGAACGCGAACACAGACGCGACGGCGAGCGCATAAAAAGGAACGATCGAGGTCACAAATGCGTCGGTGAGCTGATTGAAGGTCCCCATCAGAACGAATACGACTCCAATAGTTGTCACCGTCGCAATCGATACGTGTGGGGTCCCGTATCGCGGATGAACTTTCGCGAGGGGCTTGAACAACATGCCATCCGCGGCAGTCGCGTAAATCACTCGCGGTCCCGTAATCATCACGGCATTCAACGTTCCGAACGTAGAGATCATTACCACAACCGAGACGAAAACGGCGCCCGGCCTCCCCATGATCCTTTCCGCCACATCCGCCGCAACGAGCGGAGATGCTGCGATCTCCTGGACCGACAGAACCGCGAGATATCCAAGATTGGCCAGCAGATAAATGCAGATAATCCCGAGCGTACCGATAATCAGAACACGCGGAAGATTTCGAACGGGATCCTTCACTTCACCACCCACGAAGCTCACGTCGGCCCATCCGTCATAGACCCAGAGGACTGAAACGAGAGCAAGACCAAACGCCCCGATCGAAAAACTTCCGGGAGGCGCAGCAGGTGTGTAGTTGCCTCCGGTAGAAGGCAGCCCGACGCCAAGAGCGGCAACGACAATGACGAGCAGACCAAGAACCTTCGCCGAGGTCATGATGTTCACGACTGTGCCTGCCCGCTTCACGCCTGAATAGCTGGAAATTCCAGCAAACAGGATCGCAGCCGCTGCGAGCCAGTGCACATAGTCGGAGTACGGAGCGATTCGCGGGTCATTTCCCGTCACGCGAATCAGGTATTCCGCAAAAGTCGTCGAGATTCCGCCAAGTGCCGCAGCACGGATCATCACCAGCTCGGCCCAACCGAACAGATATGCAGGCAGGCGTCCCCACGCTTCCCTGATGAAAGCATAAACGCCACCCGTTCTCGGAAATGCGCTCGTCGCTTCTGCGAGTGTGAGAGCGCCGCAAAGTGCGAACAGTCCCCCAACCACCCACATGCTCAGGAATGGAAGAGGCCCCGGGAGCTTTGCAGCGATCCCCGCGGGCGACCTGAAGATTCCAGATCCTATCGTCGATCCAACAAGAATTGCGACGGCGGTCCAGAGACCGATTCGTCGCACCAGTGTGTCGGCGGGGTCAGCTGCCTGGTGTGCCATGGCGCAAACGGTACTGCAAAGGCCTCTTCAGCGCGAGTAGCTTAACAGCGTGCATACACATCACGAGAGCTCTCTCGCGGTGGTGATCTTCTGGATTGCCGCTGCGATTTGCATTATCGCCGAGCTGGCAATTCTCAAAAGCTCGTTCACTCCGCACCCGACAGAGAGCGGGACCGTAACTCATTCGTCTAAAGGCACCGAGATGCTCTGGGCCATCGTTCCCGCAATTGCGCTCGCCGTAGTGCTCGCAGCTACATGGCGGGCAGTGAATCACTGATGTCTACACTCCGAAAGCTTTCACTCACTGCGCTGGTCCTCGCATTCGCGCAGATCGTCTTCGGCGCGATCGTCCGCATCACTGGGTCAGGAATGGGATGCGGCGATCACTGGCCCAAGTGCAACGGCATGTGGTTCCCGCCGCATGACCGTATAGATCTCATCATCGAGATAACGCATCGCTATATCGCGCTCGCATTGTCGATCGTGATCGTGGCGCTTTTCATCATCGCGTATCTGAGAAGACGCGAACCCGGCGTAGGCGGGCGCGGTGGAGTTTTTCGGCCTGCACTGATCGCCGCAGTTCTCGTAGTGACAGCAGCATTACTTGGCGCGGTCACAGTGAAGCTCGCACTCAATCCATTCGTGATTGCAGCACATTTGACGATTGCGATGTCTCTGCTTGCCACGCTTGCCGTTGCACTCTCACGCAGCGGCGGGCTTGGCGCCGCAGCCGACGTGAGCGGGTCGAGCCCGAGAACATTTCGTTCCGCACGCGCCGCTGTCGGACTCGCTCTCGCCACGCTCGTATTCGGTGCGCTGACAGCGAACATTCCTGACGCCGCAGTCTCGTGCACCGGATTTCCATGGTGCAGGCAGTACATGATCTACGGCCTGCCGCTCAATGTTCACATCGGGCATCGCCTTCTCGCGTTCGCGCTGTTCGGGCATCTGCTGGGGATCACTATCGCGACAGGCAAGCGTAACGAGCCTCGGATCATAAAAAACGCCGCGCGATTTGCATTCGGCGCTGCCGTCCTTCAGGTGCTGATTGCAGCAGCGATGATCGAGATGCATTTCCCCGCCGTGTTCAGGTCATTGCACCAGGCATTTGGCACGCTCGTCTGGTTGAGTGTCGTCGTGCTCTTCATCATCGCGTCACGTGCACGCAACGCTCGGTCGAATACAGAGATGAGAGCAGCGTGACCGCACGGCCTCCTGCCCCTGCGGAGCGAACGCTGCTGCAGGATCTCGTCATGCTCACGAAGCCGAGGATCATCTCGCTTCTTCTGGTGACGACGATCGCACCGATGTTCGTGGCGGGAAGTCCCAGTTTCCTGCTCGTCGTGCTCGTTTTCGTCGGCGGGTACCTGATGGCCGGCGGTGCAAATGCGGTCAACATGTACATGGACCGCGACATCGACGATCGGATGGCGCGCACACGCCTGCGTCCCATTCCGAGCGGGCGTATGAGCAGCATCTCGGTGCTTGCGTTCGGCGTGGCTCTCGCGACTGCGGCTACGTTTCTCTTCGCCTGGTTCGTGAATGTCGCCTCGGCTGCACTGGCGCTTGCCG
>DASUXX010000387.1:0-2666 GCA_036377755.1 Gemmatimonadaceae bacterium | reverse complement strand
ACGGTCCGCAAGCTCCTTTGCTGCAGCACTTACGAAGTCGCGGATGCGGTTGTACACATCGCGCGTCTCCGCAGAAACGCCGCGCTTTGCGAGATCGTTCATGGTCGCATCAGCAAGAAGCTCGACACGCTCGCCTTCAGTTGAACGAGTATCCGCGATAATTCCACGAATCTCCGCATCGCTGATGCTGATTCCCGGCGTCTTGAGATCGAGAGCATCTCTCACCCACGTAACTGCCGCGAGCTTGAGAAGCAGTCCGATCTCGCGCTCGTTCGCTCCCTGGAAGACCGGAGTCTTCGCATAGAAGCCGAGCAGTCTCGCCGCCCAGCCAAGGTGTGTCTCGAGAATCTGGCCCACGTTCATACGCGACGGCACACCGAGCGGGTTCAACACGATATCGACAGGGCGACCATCCGGAAGGAACGGCATGTCCTCCTCAGGAACGATACGCGCAACGATACCCTTGTTACCGTGACGGCCTGCCATCTTGTCACCCACCGAGACCTTTCTCTTCTCGGCCATGTAAACCTTCACGAGCTGGATGACGCCCGGGGGCAGCTCATCCGGCTGGAGGACTCTATCGATTCTCTCTTCCGCCTTCTCTTCGAGCTTTGCCTTCTCGTCGTTGGCAGCATCGATGATGGTGCGGATCTTTTCGTTCATCGACTTGTTCTCGACGCGGAACGTCTTGAGGTCGAGTGTCGAGAGCTTGAGATCCTCGATCATTGCTGCTGTGATCTTCGTGCCTGCAGGAATTGCTTCCTCGACAGTTCCGCTCTTGAGTGCGAGCGCAACAGTCTGACCCTCGAGAAGCTCGACAAGCTCCGAGTCACGAACTTCGTTGACGCGAATCTTCTCTTCACCTTCGAGGCGGCGAATCTCACCGATTCTCTCACCGCGATCCTTTTCGACGACCTGATCGTCGACGCGCGAGAAGATCTTGACGTCGATCACGACGCCTTCCATTCCCGGCGGAACCTTCAGTGATGAATCCTTAACGTCCTTTGCCTTCTCACCGAAGATTGCAGTGAGAAGCTTCTCTTCAGGTGAAAGCTCCGTCTCACCCTTGGGAGTGATCTTTCCAACGAGGATGTCGCCCGGCTTCACGTGCGCGCCGATGCGCACGATGCCGCGCTCGTCGAGATCCGTCAGCGCTTCTTCAGCGACGTTCGGAATTTCGCGAGTGATTTCTTCCTGGCCGCGCTTTGTATCGCGGACATGAAGCTCGAGCTCCTGAATGTGAATCGACGAGTAAACGTCTTCCTTCACCAGTCGCTCTGAGAGAACGATTGCGTCCTCGAAGTTGTGTCCATACCACGGCATGAACGCGACGGTCACGTTCGCACCGAGGGCAAGCTGACCGAATTCGGTCGATGCACCGTCAGCGAGAACGTCACCAGCCTTCACCTTCTGTCCCTTGCGGACAATCGGGCGCTGGTTGATCGCGGTATCCTGGTTGGTTCTCCAGTACTTCTTGATCTTGTAGCGATCGTGCTGCGTGAGACGTGAGAGCGGACGATCACTGTCCTTCTTTGCTCTCGTGCCGTCGGTTCCTGTTCCGGTGTCGACGATGATCTCGTCTGCAGTGACGCTCGTCACAACGCCTGAGCGCTGCGCGATGATGACTGCGCCGGAATCGCGCGCGACCTTCTCCTCGAGTCCGGTTCCGACGAGCGGAGTGCGCGGATTGAGAAGAGGAACTGCCTGCCTCTGCATGTTCGATCCCATGAGCGCGCGGTTGGCGTCGTCGTGCTCGAGGAACGGGATCAATGCTGCCGCGATCGACACGAGCTGCTCTGGAGCAACGTCCATGTACTCGATGCGGTTCGGCTGTACGAGCGGAACGTCACCGCGCTGGCGGCAAAGAACGAGATCGTCGACGAACGAGCCGTCAGGATTCAGCCGCGCATTTGCCTGCGCGATGATGATGTCCTCTTCACGGTTCGCATCGAGCCACGCGATCTCATCGGTGACCTTTCCATTCTTCACGACGCGATACGGCGTCTCGATGAAGCCCAAGTCGTTCACCTGCGCGAAGCATGCGAGCGACGTGATGAGTCCGATGTTCGGACCTTCAGGGGTCTCGATGGGGCACATGCGGCCGTACTGCGAATAGTGCACGTCGCGGACTTCGAATCCGGCGCGCTCACGAGTGAGTCCACCAGGTCCGAGCGCCGAGAGACGACGCTTGTGCGTGAGCTCCGCGAGAGGATTCGTCTGATCCATGAACTGCGACAGCTGCGACGATCCGAAGAATGCCTGGATCACCGCGCTCACTGTGCGCGCGTTCACGAGATCGTCGAGAGAAATCTTCTCGGGATCCGTATTGATCGACATGCGCTCCTTTACAAGGCGCGCCATGCGTGAAAGTCCAACAGAGAACTGATTCGCGATCAGCTCACCAACAGAGCGAATGCGGCGGTTGCCGAGGTGATCGATATCGTCCGTGTACCCGCGGCCTTCATGGAGCTCCATGAGGTAGCGGATGATCGCGATGAAATCTTCCTTCGTGAGAACCGTCTCGCTTGCGGGGCGGTTCGTGAGGAGGCGCTGATTGATCTTGTAACGGCCCACGCGGCCGAGGTCGTAACGCTTCGGCGAGAAGAAGAGACGCTCGAGGGCCTGCTTCGCAGTCTCGCGGTTGGGCGCATCACCCGGGCGGAGCA
>DASUXX010000386.1:0-7551 GCA_036377755.1 Gemmatimonadaceae bacterium | reverse complement strand
AGCCGGATCTGCCGGATCCGGCTCATCCGGTATATCCGAAGAAAAGATTATTCCATTTGCGATCAGCAAAGAACGCTGGCGCACTCCAGTTGCTGAATGCACATTGAGCACGCCAACTAACCCGGCATCTCGATGATCAATACCGGCGAGTTCGTCATCCCCCAAATCGGCCGTCGCCCACGCGACAGCGAGCTCGACGTGTACGGTCTTACCCACCCCGGCAAGGTGCGCAGGAACAATGAGGATCACTTCCTCATCTGCGCCCTGAAAAAGAAAGTCGAGGTCTATCACACCAGCCTGCCGAACCCCCAGGACATCACGCAGAATCAGCGTGTGGCAATGATGGCGCTTGTCGCTGATGGAGTCGGTGGAGCGAGAGCCGGTGAAGAAGCGAGTCGAATCGCACTCGAGCATGTAACGCGGTATGTCACCGAGGCACTCGAGTGCTATTACACGAGCGATCCCAACGACGACCGCCAATTCATCGGAGAGCTTGGCGAGGCCGCACTCAAGGTTCACTCGGAGATTGCAGTAGAATCAGCGACTGACCCGGCACGGCATGGAATGGCAACGACGCTCACGCTTTGGCTCGGTATCTGGCCCAATGCATATCTGCTTCAGGTGGGCGACAGCAGGTGCTATTCGTATCGCAAGGGTGAGCTGATTCAGATGTCACGCGACCAGACGATGGCTGAAGAGTTTGTGCAGCAAGGCGTCTTCTCGCGTGACGATGCGGCGTTCAAGCGATGGGCGAACGTTCTCTCGAGTGCGATCGGCGGTCCGCAGGCCGCGCCGACTGTGACGAAAGTGCCGCAGTCCTGGGATTCAATCGGGATGATGTGCAGCGATGGACTCACGCGACACGTCTCCGATGCGCGCATCAAGGAAGTGCTCGGCAGTATTCGCTCGGCAAAGGAAGGTTGTGAGAGGCTTCTTCAGGATGCACTCGACGCTGGCGGAGAAGACAACATCACCGTCCTTATCGGCCGGGCAGTTCCCCATGAGGGGTAGCGCCATCTAGGCCGCATGACCACAGCCGCTGAGCGACTGGCAGCATCACTCGACGATCGCTATCGAATCGAGCGCGAGCTGGGGCAAGGCGGAATGTCGACGGTATATCTCGCCGAAGACACGCGGCATCATAGAAAGGTCGCAATCAAGGTTCTGCACCCGGATTTGTCTGCTGTGCTCGGATCCGAGCGATTCCTCAAGGAGATCGAGCTAACCGCGAACCTGCAGCACCCGCACATTCTCCCGCTGTTCGATTCAGGATCGGCCGACGGTCTCCTGTACTACGTGATGCCGTACATCGAAGGCGAAACACTGCGTGGCAAACTCGATCGCGAGCGTCAGCTCCCAATCGAAGACTCACTGAGAATCGCTTCGGATGTTGCGGACGCACTCGAGTACGCGCATCGCAGGCATGTCATTCATCGCGACATAAAGCCCGAGAACATTCTTCTCGTCGACGGTCGTCCCGTCGTTGCCGATTTCGGTATCGCACTCGCGGTCGAACACGCTGGCGGCGCCCGCATGACGCAGACTGGAATCTCGCTCGGCACTCCGCAATACATGGCGCCGGAACAGGCGATGGGCGACAAGTCTGTCGATCATCGCGCTGACATTTATGCTCTCGGTGCTGTCGTATATGAGATGCTTGCTGGTGAGCCGCCGTTCAGCGGACCGAACACGCAGGCGATCGTCGCTCGAGTCATCACTGAAAAGCCGCGCTCGCTCACAGCAATCCGCAGCACCGTCACCCCGCAGATCGATGAAGCGGTATATGCGGCGCTGCAGAAGCTCCCGGCTGATCGGCCGCTGTCCGCGCGCGAGTTTGCGCGACTGCTCACGGAGAAAAGATCTCCGTTCGAGTTCGAGCCCGCGCAGCGAATGACATCCAGCTCGCTCACCGCTGGTGTGATAGGCACTGCGATTCTATTCGGCATTGCCGGATATGCGCTCGGCTACCAGACGCATGATGATGATGGAAGCGGGACTCCATCCCGGCTCGCGATGATGACGCCGAGTGTGGGTGGTGAGGGCCTTGCCACCCTTCATCGACAGATAGCTATCACGCCTGATGGATCAGCGCTCGTCTACGTAGCGCAAGGCAGCGGTGGTGAGAATGCATTGTTCTATCAGCGGCTCGACTCTGAAACGCCGAGTCTGATTCGAGGGGCGACAAGAATACTCGATCCAAGAATTTCTCAAGACGGACGGACTATCTACGGGCTCTCGGCTCCGGCAACAGGCGCCGCGTTTCGCAACGTTGCAATACCCGTTGCTGGTGGCGAGCCTGTCACGTCATCAGGTGATGCGAAAGAGCCTGCGACTGATCGCGAAGGCACGAGATGGTTTCTGACTCGAGACTCTGAACGGCCGGTGTATCGCTTTCAGCAGCAGCTTCCTGGTGGAAAGTCAGCGCTCGTGATCCAAGCACCGCACGGGACTAATGGCGGACCTGTTTTTCTTGCGGATATTGCATCTCGAACTGTTCTTCCGCTGATATCAGAAACCGTTGTCGAAATCCGCTACGGCGCGGGCATCGTCGCGTTCGTCAAACAGGATGGCACTCTTTCCGCAGCTCGTTTTGATGTCAGGAAAGGCGAGCTGAAAGACGCACCTGTGCAAGTCGCTACCGGAGTTGCCCTCACGGGTAGCGGACTCGCGCAGTTTGCCTTTTCAGAATCGGGGAATCTTGCGTACATCCCTGAGGAGCCGAGGTGGCTTGCACTCGTCGATCGTCGCGGGCGGATGAGGTACGCAACGAGTGAGCGCAGAAGTTTTCATTCGCCGCGCTTCTCGCCCGACGGAAAACGGATTTCAGTCGATTTCTCGACTGAGTCAGGGCGTGATGTGTGGATACTTTCACTCGGTGACAGCACACTTTCGAGAGCAACGTTTGCGCGCGATGGCCATGATGCTACGTGGATGCCTGGCGGCAAATACATCACCTACTCATCTGTGGCGAACGGACAGATCAACGTGTACCGCACAACTCCAGGTGGCAGCACACATCCCGATTCGCTCCCGCCTGTTCCGAACCTCGGATACACCGGCGAATGGCTGTCCGATGGTTCAGGGGCAATCACTACTATTTCCGGAACCGGTGCCGGAGCCAATTACGACATAGGCTTGATCTCTAGTGGAGGCAACCGCCCCGTCCGGCTATTGATCGCAGATCAATTCAACACTGCCTACCCTGCGGTTTCTCCCGATGGCAAATGGCTCGCATTCGTTTCGGATCGCTCCGGCGCGCAGGAAGTGTACGTGCGTCCGATCAACGGTGATGCAGATGATGTGCAGGTATCATCGGGAGGAGCGAGTGAGCCCGTTTGGAGTCGCGACGGGCAGGAGCTGTTCTATCGCGCGATGTCGTCGCGAGGCACCGATCTCGTTGCAGCTGCGGTGCGCACGTCACCTTCATTCGGTGTGATCTCGCGCACGGCTTTGTTTCCGGTCAGCGAGATGTCGCCGGCTGTTCCTCACGCAAACTACGACATCTCGCCTGATGGTCAGACTTTTGCGCTCGTTCGCCGGTCGCAGTCATCTCGTGTTGTCGTAATTCAGAATCTTCCCGAGATGTTGAACGCAATGAGGAGTGTCAAAAGTGGACAACGATGATGTCCCAATCGGTCGCGTGCTGGACAGGCGCGAGGCGGTGCGGCTCCTTGCGATGTCGGGCGCGGCAGTCCTCGTCGGGTGCAATCGCGGTTCGGCAAACGCCGCAGATTCATCTGTTGCCATTGCTGCGGCACGCGACTCGACCGCGAAATCAACACAGCTGCCTGGATGCGTGGTGAAACCCGAGCTTACAGTGGGACCATACTTCCTCGACAATCAACTCGAGCGTCGGGACATTCGCGATGGGAAACCGGGCGCGATGCTCCAGCTCACTTTCCTGGTATCGCAGATTACAGGCGGACAGTGCAAGCCACTCGAAGGTGCCGTGGTGGATGTATGGCATTGCGACGCATCCGGCGCTTATTCAGGCTTCAATGACAGGATGGAAGGGTTCAATACTGTCGGCCAGAAGTTCCTGCGTGGATATCAGAAGACCAGCTCGACCGGTGCCGCTGCATTTACAACGATCTATCCGGGCTGGTATCGCGGTCGCACGGTTCACATTCATTTCAAGATCCGCGCGCCGTGGGCACCCGGTACCCAGGTTACCGATGCCGGCAAGCAATACGACTTCACGTCGCAGCTGTTCTTCGATGATACGTTTACTGATCGTGTTTTCGCGTCTGCACCCTATAACGCGAAAGGCGCACGGGATCTGAGAAACAGCAGTGACGGAATCTTTCGACAGTCGGGCGATTCGCTGTTACTGAACGTCGGTACTGTGACGAATAGCGACCACGCCTTGCAGGGATATGCGGCAACTTTCGAGATCGGTCTCGATCTGTCTGACACGAAGGTCGGTGCCGAAGATCGAATGGGCGGACCCGGTCCCGGAGGCGCGCCCCCGTTCCGCGAGGGAGCACCACCTCCACCGCCGCGATCGTAATCCGCATCACGGATTGCGCCGGATCATTCCGGCGGATCAGCGATGCGAGTCGTGGTCGACTGATCGCCGCGTCAATTCGTCCACACTTCTGGTGCTTCCCGGTAATTCAGGTCGCCGATATTGCGGCGGCAGCTCCCACGGGTAGTACGGCGCAGGATCCTTCTCCGGCACCTTGTACTGCTTTCTCAATGCGGCGAGCTTGAGCTCCATGTCGCGCCGCACACCCGCGTATGACTTGTCGGCGTAAACGCTTCTGAGCTCTTCAGGATCCTTGTCGAGATCGAAAAGCTCCCATTCACCAATTTCATAGTAGTGGATGAGCTTGTAGCTCTTTGTTCGCACTCCGTACTGCCGCCGCACCGCGTGCCATCCGGGATATTCGAAGTACTGATAGTAGATCGCATCGCGCCAGTTTCGCGGAGTCGATCCCTTGAGGATCGGCACGATGCTCTCACCCTGCATTGCTGCAGGCTTCCTCACTCCCGCAATGTCGAGGAATGTTTCGGCGAGATCGAGATTCATCACGAGATCAGAATTTCTCGAGCCGGCCTTCACGATTCCCGGCCATTTCACAATGAGCGGCGTCCGCAGCGATTCCTCATACATCCATCTCTTGTCGAACCAGCCGTGATCGCCAAGGAAAAATCCCTGATCGGATGAATACACAACGATCGTATTCTTCGAGAGACCCGCTTTATCGAGCTCGTCGAGGATGCGGCCAACTTGATCGTCGAGCGCCGAGATGACGCGCATGTAATCGGCGATGAAGCGCTGGTATTTCCATTTAGCGAGCTCGTCACCTTTCAGCCCAGCCAGTTGAAGCTTCGCATTTTCTTCACGATAAGCCGCCACGTACGTCGCGAGCTGATCGGGAGTCAGATTATTTGGCGGCTCGAGCTTGAGATCACGCGGAACCAGGTCGAGTGCGATTTTCATCTCCGGATCTTTCGCAGGCGACGCGCGGCCCGATGCGTCATCCCAGAAAGTTCTGGGAATCTCGAACGTCGTGTCGCGATACTTAGCGAGCTGATCGGGGCCGGGATCCCACCACCGGTGCGGCGCGTTGAACGTGAGCATCATCATGAACGGCTTCGACGCTTCACGATTGTGCAGCCATTTAGTTGCACGATCTGTCACGACATCGAGTGTGTATCCGATGTATCGAACGCTGTCGTCGCCGCTGTGCAGTACAGGGTTGTAGTATGGCCCCTGCCCCGCAAGTATCTCGTAGTTGTCGAACCCTTCGGGCCGCGTGCGGAGATGCCACTTTCCAAACAGCGCAGTCTGGTATCCCGCTTCCTGCATGAGCTTCGGAAATGTCACCGCCGTTGGATGAATGGGCTCATTGTTCGTCATCACGCCGTTCAGGTGACCGTACTGCCCGGTCAAGACGGTCGCCCGCGCCGGTCCGCAGATCGAATTCGTGACGAACGAATTCACGAACAGCATTCCGTCATGCGCGAGCCGGTCGAGATTAGGCGTACGCGGCAGCTTCACTCCATACTTGAGTGACTGCTGATACGCGGAAATAGCGTGTGCTGCATGGTCGTCCGAGAAAAGAAAGACAATGTTGGGACGCGATGCCGCCGGCGGTGTACTATTCCCTGAAGACATTGCCACGAGCGGCAAGAGCAAGACGGCGAGCGATGCGTTCGCTGTTCGCAAGCGATTCTCCTGGATTGCGGAATTGACTTGAGGCAATTGAAATTGAGCACAGAATAAGGAGTGCGCCAATGACTGGTAAAACCACACGCCGCGAGATGCTCGTCCAGGCAGCTGCAATAACAGCAGCAGCTTTCGGAATTCCAACCCGCCTGCTGGCCGAGTGGGATGCGCCGGTATCTGACGATGAAACCCGTCTTCGCGCATGGTCCACGGCATTGCGCAGCGTGGGAATGAACCGGCGCTCCGTCCCGCTTGGCGCACGTGCCATTAAAGTCGGCGAGCTCGCGATTGGAACGCCGTACGAGCCGTACACGCTCGAGGCATATATCAAAGCCGGGGGTGATCCGAACCAGGTCGAGCCAATCACTCTGTCTTTGACTCGATTCGATTGCGTCACCCTCGTGGAGTCATGCCTCGCAGTTGCACGCGCATCGGACGATGGACGAATGCCGTCGTGGGAGAATTTCTCGCGCGAGGTCGAGCGGATGCGGTATCGCGGCGGAAAACGCCGCGGTTATGCGTCGCGACTGCATTACTTCAGCGAATGGATCTCAGACGGCGAAAAGCGCGGCCTCGTTCACAACCTCGGCAAGGAGCTCGGCGGCGAGAACGACACGCGTCCCCTTCGATTCATGACCGAGCATCGGTCGAGCTATCCGGCTCTGGCAGACGATAAAGTCTTTGCGGAGATCGGCGAGATGGAAAAGAGCCTCGACGGAAATCCGCGATGGGTTATCCCCACTGCAAAGATCGCTGATGTTCAGGATCGCATTCAAACCGGTGACGTGCTCGCGTTCGCGACTGCGATTCCGGGCATCGACGTCACGCACGCTGCATTTGCATATCGTGGCAACGACGGCGTTCTACGGGTTCTGCATGCGCCATTGTCTGGTGGCTCGGTCGAGATTACGCGCGTGACGCTGCCCGAATACGTTGCGCGAATCAAGCGATCGACTGGAATCCTGATTGCGCGACCACTGTCTGCTTAAGAGATGATCGGCGTTACCTGCTGAATGATGTTCCAGGTATCGCCTGATTTTCTCAGCAGCACATAGCCGACTTTTCCGCACAACGTGCCGCACGAGAACCGATAATAGACGAGCGCGTTCTTCCCCTTCTGGTCGAAGCCGGGACGGGAGAGGCGCAGTATTCCGCGAGCGCCCGGATATTTTTGGCGGAACTGATTCCAGAATTCGTTCGGGCTTTTTGGATCGATAGTATCACTCGTTGGAAGATCCTTCCCTGCCACTATCTTCACTTTCACGAAAGACCTGAACGACTTTCCTTCAACGTGGATCGACTTCTGGTTTTTCGCGATGAAGTCATCGAGAGTGCTCTCGTATGTAGACGAGAACATTCCGAAATGCCGCCGCATC
>DASUXX010000385.1:0-2180 GCA_036377755.1 Gemmatimonadaceae bacterium | reverse complement strand
ATGACGGCTGTCGATTGATTCATACGAAAAAGGCCACCAGCACCCGACATTCCTGCGCGCGCATGTCGGGTTTCATCGCGAGTTTGCGTATGTACTTGGGTCGATATCGAGGTGTAGTATGCCCGGAAAGAAATCGATCGTCCTTGTCGTCATCCTGATGGTGACGACCCTGTCCGCATGCACGGATCGCCCGACAGCGCCTGCCGAGAGGCATGCTGGTAATCTCGATGTCGTTGTGTCGTCTGAGGTGACGCCGCAAACCGTCCGCGAGCTTGCCGCAGCTCGTGGGATCGTCCCGCTCCCACCAAAGCCGAAGGTCAGAAGATCGCTCGTGCTGCTCGGGCAGGCGCTCGCTTTCGACAAGGTTCTCAGCGGCAATCGTGACATATCATGCATGACATGTCACCTCCCGCAGTTCGCAACAGGCGACGGACGAAGTCTGTCGATCGGCCAGGGTGGTACTGGTCTCGGCCCGCCTCGCAGTCACTCAGGTGGAGTATTTATTCCGCGCAATGCGCCGCCGCTGTTCAATCTCGAGGCGATGAAGCACCTGTTCTGGGATGGACGAGTTCAGGTCGACGGCAGCGGCCAGCTGCACACACCCGCAGGTTCGCAGCTGACACCACAGATGGTACAGGTCTTCGAGTTCGGGCCGGCCTCGACACTCGCAATGTTTCCCGTTACGAACCGCTCTGAAATGCGGGGTGATACCGATAATGACCTCGGTGAAGTTTTTGACGATGACTTCACCGGAATCTGGTCGGCACTGATGCGTCGGCTCGGTGCGATTCCAGAGTACCGCGCGATGTTCCAGGCCGCATATCCGGGCACGAAGTTCGAGCAGATGACTTTCGCTCATGCATCGAATGCGATCGGTGCTTTCATGGTCGACCAGCTCTCGTTCGCGGACAGTCCATGGGACCGCTTTCTTGCCGGCAACGACAAGGCTCTCACATCACGCCAGCTCGAGGGAGCGCAGACGTTTTTGACATTGAAATGCTCCACCTGTCATAACGGAGCGACGTTCAGTGACGAGCAATTCCATAACGTTGCTGTCCCGCAGATCGGGCCGGGCCAGGGAAATGGAGAATCACTTCGCGATGACTTCGGCCGGATGAACGTCACTGGCAACACCGATGATCGCTATCGATTCCGAACATCTCCGCTTCGCAACGTTGAGCTTACCGGACCATTCGGGCATGATGGCGCGATAACTACACTGAGAGAATTCCTCGAGCACTACAGCGAGTCGGACCTTAAGCTGATGTCATATGACCCGCAGCAGCTTGAGCCGTCGCTGCGTGAATCATTGCTTCTCAACTCAACGTCAATTCTCGCTCAGCGCGACCCGCTGCTCGAAGGTGTTGTGCTCTCACCGGATCTGATCGACAAGCTGATGGATTACATGCAGGCACTGACTGACAACGCAGCGCGGAATCTTTCACGCGTAGTGCCGACGCGCGTGCCCAGTGGGCTCAAGGTCGACAGACCGTAAGCGTTGTCACGAGTCACGATGGCGAGCAGCGGCGATTGCCCGGTAACGCTTCGCTTCTGAGGGCCGTGACCGTGCGTCGCTGACATCCGCGAGCCATCCATAAAGCTCCCGCATTTCAGGATACTCGGCCGTTGTGGTCCGCTCGAGAATCCGGATGGCGTCGCGGAGCGTCGAATCGGCCGCAGCATATTCGCGTTTGTGCAGGAGAATCACGCCGCGCAATCCACGGGCAGTTGCCGTGCTCGCGTTCCTTGGCCCTCCGATTTTTTCGCGAATCCGTACGGCATCCTCGAGCATTGCGTCAGCCCTGTCCAATTTCTTCAGCGCAATGAGCAGGCGCGAAAACTCGACCTCCTGCCCTGCTACGTTGGTGTGATCAGGTCCGCGCAGCCGACGTTCCATGGCGATTGACTTCCCGAACAGATCTTCTGCTTCATCGAGCTGGTTTGCACGAAAGAGTATTGCAGCCAGTCGGCTTATCGCGAACGCTGTCGCCGAATGTTCGCTCCCGTATGCACGCTCCGTGATGTTCACATATTCACGCGCGAGCTGAATCGCCTGTTGCTGATCCCCGCGTTTTGACAGGTATTCGCTGAGATCGTGAACTGCGTTTGCAACCCACAGGTTCTGATCACCATAAACCCGTCGTCTTATTGCGAGGGCGCGCCGATAGAGCGGCTCCGCC
>DASUXX010000384.1:0-4556 GCA_036377755.1 Gemmatimonadaceae bacterium | reverse complement strand
GCCAAGCATCGCGCGATGAAAGCCGCCCGCGGCGAAACCGGGTCCGATGACTACGGTCGCTGAATCCGGCCCGATGCCGGCTGGAAATGCTCCTTGTGCAGATGCTGATGTTGTAAGTCCAAGTACGCCAACTATGAGTGCTGCGAATTTCCTTACGAAGTTCACTGAGTAGCCGCTCCGGATTCGGTGTTGTTCCATCGATATAGAGTGATTGCTGCAGGTTTCGAAGTTGCTTCGTCGCTGATGATGAGAATGTTGTCGCGCGTGATCGCGACCCCCTCTGCCTGCTGATGCTTGCCGGGCAGCGGCTCTGACCTCACTACCTCTCCGCCAGGTGTGAGAACGACGATTCCTTTATCGAGTGACGAAATGATCACGTAATTCCCCGTTGCCGGGTCGATCGTGATATCAGATGGACGGAACTTCTTCCACTTGTTGGTGCCGATTACTTCGCTCAACGGCACTGTCATCATCGACACACCGGTGGTGTCCGTAGATCCGATCTTCCACTTGAACAGGACCATCTCGTCATCGAGATGCTTCATGTGAACGTTCTTGCAGGGCAGAACCAGCTGCGCGCTGTCCTTATCGTGGGCGACGCCTTCGAATTCACATTCTTTTCCGAGATGCGTATCGAATGTCGTGTAGGGAACTGACGCTTTGTTCCCTCCTTCGCGGAAGCGGTACAGGAGGCCGTTGCTGAGCGTCATGTAAACGTCCGGCCCCACGACGGTAATTCCCTCGAAGTCGCCCTTGAGACCCTTGCCGAGGAGAAAGCTCTTCACGATCACTCCACGGCGCGGATCAACTTCGAACACGCGTCCTACTTCGTCATCGTGCGCGAGAAGGCGACCATCATCGGTGAGTGTCATGCCCGAGATCTCGTTCAGCTCCGGCGGCATGAGCCACATTGCAACAGGATCCTCGCTGTTATCCGTGGCCTGCGCCTTTGCAAGCCGCGCCTCCACTCGCTGGGCGCGAGCGTTGAGCGCTCTCTCCTCACCCGCTTTCTTTTCAGCCGGGGACGTGCACGCCAGCGCAACGACTCCAAGCACGAAAGCAAATTGGCGAAGCATCATTATCCGGCTGCCCGCACGTCCATGTCGGACGGATCGCGGCTCTCGAGATCTGCGCTGGCGATGAATTCGCCGGCATTCCCGCGGATTCCTGTCAGCAGGTCATCGCGGGTAACTGGTTTCTTGAGCTTCACGAGGTAATAAATCTCCGACGGCTTGCCGGTATGGGTGACGACTTCGTCGAGGCGCCACCTTCGCGCCTTCTCATCGAGAACCTTCTCGACGAGCTGCTGCGCTTCGGCAACGTGATCGCTAGTAATCGAGAGAACCGCGCTGTACCTCGGCTTCTTTTTCTTTCCGCCAAGCACATCACTGACTCTTTCGAATCGCTCTGCCAAAGCTTCGGCCTTGTCAGGCGTAAGGCTCAGCACGAGGTCGCGATCGGGAACTCCAGCGAAATCGCTTTGCGTCGCAAGTGCCATCAGCGGCTCTTCCCACCGCGATGCGGCAGTAGGAGTAAGCACATTGCGGCCGTAGTCATATCGCCACGTGAAGAGCAGGACGAAATTGAAGACAATCGTCAGAACGGCTCCCACGGCGAGGGTTTGGACACCCGCAGCAAAGCCGACCGCGATCGCAAGAAAGACATATACGACGTCGCGTGAGTCCTTCAGGTTGGTTCGAAACCGGACCGCCGCGACGACACCCGCGAGGCTGAACGCCAGGGCCAGACTGTCGCGGACTATCAACACAATCCCGGCAACCACCAGTGGCAGAATTATCAGGGTCTGCACCACTGATTGACTGTGGCCGGGAATGTTGCGCGCCGACATGTATACCCAGGTCACGGGCAGCATCACGAGCAGCGTCCCGAACAGAATCGCCGCTGTGGTGCCTGCGAGTCCTGCGAGCGAAGTGGTCCCGATAGACACCTCGGTGGCAGGCGCCCCGCCGAGTCCATCGAGCAGGATCCGTCCTTCAGCAGGAGTTTGCGTGGCCTCGATCAGTCCCTTGCCCAGCAGGAGGTTGTCTGCCGACGGAATGAACCGCGAGGCCAGGTAGATCGCTGCGCCGAGGACGATGTAATAAGCGACCAGACGCCGGATAGGGCGATCTGATCCTAAAGTCATGAAGTCGATGATCTGACTTATAGGTCTCATGCCTGCTCCTTTTGCAAGGGATAAGCCGAACAGGCCGTCAGTTCCGCCTGCTGGCGCCGGGATAAGCTACTGAAACATCAGGGGATAGCGCACTATTACGGGCCCAATCCGGCCCAGTCACGGTGCCTGAACGACCGTTCAGTCTACGAGGACTTTCTCTATCCGGCGGTCCGGAATGAGCCAGATGATGGCTACGCTCCAATAAAGGGCCAGTGCGAGCCCCTCACTTACGAACGCCAGCGGGATCGCGGCTGCGTACATCACCGGAGAAAGCTTGCCCTTCCAGTCCTTGCCGAAAGCCCGAGCGAGGGGTGAATCCGGTCCATCCCTCCTTATTATGCGGCGGGCCAGAATGAAATACGCGATCGCGCACATCAGCAGGACAAATCCATACGCGGCTGACGGCACCGGCGCGAAGTGATTCTCCCCCATCCACGCCGTTGCGAAAGGCAGAAGCGACAGCCAGAACAGCAGGTGAAGATTCGACCAGAGCACCGATCCATCCACATGACGCGTTGCATGCAGCATGTGATGGTGATTGTTCCAGTAGATGCCCACGGTGATGAAGCTCAGCACATAGCTGAGAAACACCGGCCACAACGGAGACAGCGCTTCAACCGTCGGCTCGTGCGGCACCTTCAGCTCGAGAACCATGATCGTGATCAGAATCGCAATCACACCGTCGCTGAATGCTTCGAGCCTCGATTTACCCAGGGGGCACCTCGCGTGTCATGACCCAGTCGGTCTGTGTGTCGTTGCCGAGAATGTAAGGCTGCGTGCCTGCGATCCTGTAACCGATCTTTTCGTAGAAGCGAATCGCACGCGGATTTCGCTGCCACACACTCAGGCAGATGTTCTTCCCTTCTCTCCTCCGCGCTTCCTCATAGCATGCATCCATGAGCGGCACGGCGACTCCCTTACCATGCCACTCCTTGTCGACATAAAACCGGAACAGCTCGATCGGCCCCTCGAACTGCTCACATGACGGCGACCTCGGCGCACCAATCATTGCGAAGCCCGCTGCCCGACCATCGACTTCAGCAAGCAGATATGTAAGGGATGGGTCCTCGAGCTCTTCGCGCTGAATCTCAGCCGAATATTTCTGCCGAATGTGGAGGGCAATGTCTTCCGGCGTATTCTGCGGGGCAAAAGTATCGATGAAAATCTTCAGCGCGAGCTCTGAGACGAGCTCGGCGTCATCGACCGTTGCCCTTCTTATCGTGACCAGACGAGCTCCGCCTGCTGGAGATGCCGCTCTTCGTGTCGCGGGAGGAGAACAAGTGCCGAGTATGCGTTGTAGCGAATCCTCTCTCCGAACGGCGACGTGATCTTCACCTCATCGATCGCGAGACCGTCGCATTCCCTCACCAGCCTTATCAGCTCATCCTGAAGTCTCTTGAATTCGGCGAGCAGCTGCTGTTTCGGAAAATTTCCCGACGGAACGAACGCCGGAACGGTTTTCACTCTTCCGATGCGGACCTTTCCTATTTTGGGCAGAGGTCCGACCATCTTTCCGAACATCCATCCAATCACGTCTCGCGAATACGATCGACTGCCTGCGGGAGGAAGCGCGCGTGCTTCCTCGATTGCTTTGCGAATGCGCGGAATGTACGCCTCGCTCGTGAGATTCAGGTGAGCGACGCACTCCGCGACCGACCACCGCGCCTCATCGCTGCGTTTGCTCCAGCGGTCATCGGGCACTTGCTCGCCCAGGCGCTCGAGTCTTGCCTGTGCATGGTTCAGCTCATCGACCAGCTTCGCAAGCTGTGAATTCATTTATCCCTTATCGCGAACAACTTAGAGGCTGTCAACCATCAGGATTTCGGATCCTCGGACCTTTATGAGGATAAAGGATGCGCTGGACTTACATGAGGGTTAAGGACCCGTTGACTATAAGGCCTCAGGACACATTTCCGCACATACGAACTACGACTAATTGAGGGACGAAGACACTCGAGGGATGAGGGACGATGACACCGAGGGAAGATGACTTTGTTTTCAACCTGGTTCCTCATACCTCGAGTGCCCTCATTCCGTATTTAGTCGTAGTTCGTATGTGCGGCGGAGTGTCCTGAGACCTTATAGTCAACGGGTCCTTAACCCTCATACAAGTCCAGCGCATCCTTTATCCTCATGAGAGTCCTCGGGTCCGCGGTCGGAGGACTACTGAGGACTACTGAGGACTACTGCGGACTACTGCGGACTACTGCGGACTACTGCGGCCACTCGAGGGCTCAGCTTTGTTGCCCGGATGGCGATGAAGTGGCCAGTGAGGAAGCGGGTTGGCAAGTCTTCGAGTTTCTCAAAACGGATAGCGGCTTTGAGAAGCGACGACTGAAAGCCGCTCCAGTCCCTCTTATCCGCAGCATTCATTACCGGA
>DASUXX010000383.1:0-4812 GCA_036377755.1 Gemmatimonadaceae bacterium | reverse complement strand
AGCGCCGAGCGCCACGGCCTGTAGATGATGTTGCGGAATGCAATGAGCGGGATCATGCGTCGACGATTACTCCATCGCGCATGTGAATCTTACGGCTCGCGGCGTTGGCAAGATCTTCATCGTGTGTCACTACGACAATCGTTGTCCCGTCGCTGTTCAGCTTTCCAAAAAGAGAGATTATCTCGGCGCCGGTCCTGGCATCGAGCTCTCCCGTGGGCTCATCAGCCAGTAGAAGTGCGGGCTTGTTGGAAAGCGCTCGCGCAATTGCTACGCGCTGCTGTTCGCCGCCTGACAGCTGAGCAGGCCGATGCTTCTCACGATGCGCCAAGCCTACATATGAAAGCAGCTCACGCGCGCGCGCCGCACGCTCCGCCGGTTTTACACCGGCTTCCGCCATCGGAAGCTCGATATTCTCTCTCGCTGTAAGAGTCGGCAGCAGATAGAAGCGCTGAAAAACAAAGCCAACATTTATCAGGCGAAACAAGGTTGCATCCCGGTCGCTCATGCCGGCGGAGCTCTTGCCTCGAATCTCCACAACGCCGCCAGTTGGCTTGTCGATCGCACCGATGAGATTGAGAAGCGTCGACTTGCCGCAGCCGGACGGACCGACGATTGCGACGTACTCGCCTTCGCGAATACCGAAGGTTACACCGCGTACAGCGTGGACACTTTCGTCACCAAGCGTGTAATCTCGGGTTAGATTCCTTGCTGCGACAACGATATTGGCGCTCACGCGATTGCTTCCTCACGCAGTGTGGTTGCAATCGGTAACGAGGCCGCTCGAAACGACGGATACACACCTGCGGCAATTCCAGACAACGACAGCAATCCCAGCGCAGTCCATGCAGCTCCCGGCTGGAAGAGAAAAAAGTCGATCGCTACAGGCAATCCGGGAAAGCTTGCAAGAATGCTGTTGAGATACCGCGCGGTAACAAGGCCAAGCCCGAGCCCCATAATCGCGCCGGCAAGCGTAATCACCACTCCTTCCAGCACGATCTGCTGCACAACGTGCGAGCGCGACACCCCCAGCGCACGCATTACAGTTATCTCGCCAATGCGCTCATTCACTGATACGGTGACCAGAGTCGTAACGAGAAGAAATCCGACAAAGAGGCTGACGGTGCCGAGTATCAATGCAAGCTGGCGAAAGTAGCTGAGCCGTTGATCGACCTGTGCAAGAGCAGTTGCAATCGACAGTGCGCTGACGTCAGGTATCTCATGCTCCACCCACTGTCGAACGGCTTCCACCTTTGAATCATCGCGAACCCTGATCATGAAGAGCGACGCGTCATCGCGACGTGAAGGCCCGCCCATTTCCTGAAGCGTAGATATCTGCATCGCAGTTGCGAGCTGGTTGGCAGCGCCGTACAGGAAACGCGCGCGCCCGCTTACGACGAGCTTCTCTGACCCGGAGTAGGTTCGAAGCTGCGGATTGTATCCTGTGGCAACTTCAACAGTGTCACCACTCTTCACCCCGGTAGCTCGAATGAAATCGTCGTTTACAGCGATTTCATTTTTCTGAAGCGGGTCCTTCCCTGCAACGAGCTCGTAATCGCCTTGAACTCGTGGATCGATGCCAAGTGCTGAACTCGTGACGACCTTTCCATCGATCGGTATGTGAATCGTTGCGCCAAGTACGGGGCTTATAGTTCCGATCTCAGGATTGGTGCGCAGCCTGGCTGTGATCGCGGTGACATTTTCAATAGTTGCGTCTGTATCGAAGGGAAGCGTTCCCTTTGGAGCGAGTCTCAGCTGAAATCCGCGCGAGAGAAGAAGCTCACGAAATGATTCCCGGAGCCCGCTCGACATCATCACCATGTCGAGCAGCATCGCAGCCGCGACAGCCACTCCAAGGATTGCGAGCAGCGTGCGAGTGATGTGACGACGCAGCGATGCCCATGCGAGCTTCAGAATCATTCAGCGGCCGAAGAGAGCGAGCGGTGGGGTTCGAACGAGCCGGAGCGATGCGAGAAGGCCGGCGCAGATTCCAAGTATCAATGAAAGAGTGACCGCGAGGGTGACTATCGATGGAGTGACGAGCGAGAATGTGAGAGGAGTTCGATAAACGCCGCGATAGTACCAGTTGATGAACTGCGACGATGCGAATCCGATGGCGACACCAAGCGCGCATCCGACCAGTGCAAGCAGCGCAGCTTCAGCGACGATGCCCTTCACAACCGTCTTCCGTGAGATCCCCATGAGTCGCAGCGCGGCGACATCGCGACGGCGCTCTTCAACCTTGAGGAGCATGATGCAAAGCAGGAAGATCGCGCTGGCGACGATGGTGATGACGCCGATCGCCTTGTGAAAGCGGCTGACGACCTGATATGTGCGCGATGTTTCGACGGCAATGTCACGCGACCGATGCGCTTCGAACCCGAAGGCGACAGCGTTGATCTCACGCATCGCGGTATCGGTCCCTGCTGTGCCGTTGGTTGAGACCGCAAACCGATCGACGCGATCGCCGTACCCTGAAAGTTTTTGAAGCTGGTCGAGATGCATGCGCACCGCATACTCACTGCGTGCAATCTCCGACGGGTCCGCGGCGCGTTTGATGATTGCGGAGACTATTACTGTGTCGCCCGCTCCGTTCGGCTTGGTCGATACGACGAGCTTATCACCAATCGCGATTTTCGCATCATCAGCGAGCCGCTCATCGATTGCGATGGTTCGATGCGCGGGAACCTGCAATAACAGCGATGCGAGGAAGAGCTTGATCATCAAGCTCTAAACCTAGCAGAGCGATGTAGAGGTCATAGGTGAATTTCACGTTCCTGTTGGCAATACTGGCATAAGCAGCCAACTCATTGCGCGCTAAAGAAGCCTGACGCTTATGCCAGTATTGCCAAGGGGAACGTGAAATTCACCTATGACCTCTACATCACCCTTTAGTGGGAAGGCGCATCGGGGTTCGTTAACGGCTCGACCATTACCTGTGACGCGAGCTGCGGGCCGATCGAAAGAAGATGTCCGGAGATCTTCAAAGAGATCGGCCCCTGATAAGGTGCCCGCGAAATCACGAGCAGTTCGGCACCTGGTACGATCTCGAGCTCGGCGAGATACCTCAGCATCTCGGGATCATCGTCACTTACACGCACAACACGCGCTCCGTAACCCGCGCTGAGCTCGTCGAGCGAGAGATACACCGTCTCGTCCATCAATCCTTCGCGTGAAGGAATCGGCGCACCGTGCGGATCGACGACCGGCTCTCCAATCGCGGCGGCCATTCTGTCGACCAGCTCATCCGAGGCGGCATGCTCCAATCGCTCAGCCTCATCGTGAACGCGATCCCACGGATAATTCAAGGCGGTCGAGAGGTACGCTTCGATCACTCGATGCCGTCGGATTGTCCTCAGCGCAGCACGCCTTCCCTGCTCCGTGAGCGTAACGCCGCGATATCTCTCGTATGCAAGCAGGCCTTGCTCAGCTAGTCTGCGCACCATTCCGCTTACGGATGCCGGCGCAATGCTGAGTCGCTGAGCGATGTCGTTCGTTGCGACTGACACAGTGCCGCGGCCAATCTCATAGATCGCCTTCAGATAATCCTCGACGGGACCAGTCAGTGCATCATCTGCAACGGCCTCGAGACGAAGGTGAGATTTTCGGGAACCCATCATTTCACCTTGCCGAGCCGGCCGTGAGAATTGCCGCGCACCAGCAGAACGGGGATCTGCGAAGCGTGCCGCACCGTGTGTGATACGCTGCCATGGATCATGTCGCCGATGAACTTGTGCCCGTGCGTGGACATGGCGATGAGATCACATCCCTCCCGGCTCGCAGCCTGCGCGATTTCATGAGCGGGATCACCTGAAGCGAGCAATGCGTCCGCTTCGACGCCTTTTGCCTCGATGTCGTCGGCGATCTTCTCGATGTACTCGCGGTCTTTTCTTATCTCTTCGCTCTCCCTGAGGTTGAGCTGCGAGATGTTTCGCGCTGCCCAGCCATCCGCGACGTGAATCAGCAGAACCTGCGACTTGCAGATCTTTGCGAGCTCGAGCACGTGATCGATGATCGCATCGTCGTACGGAGAGTTCTCGACGGGTACAAGAATCTTTCGATACATGTCATGACCCCGCGAAGAACTGGATGAGCAGCCAAATGTTGAGCCCAGCGATTACAGACGCAACCACATACGCCAGAATCTTCAGCCAGAGCGGATTCACGAACTCGCCCATCTTCACCTTGTCGGATGTGAATTTCACGAGCGGAAAAACGGCGAACGAGAGCTGCATGCTCAATATCACCTGGCTGAATACAAGCAGCTGCGCAGTGCCGCTCTCACCGTAAACAATTGCGACGATGGCTGCAGGCACGATCGCAATCGCTCGCGTGATGAGGCGGCGCACCCAGGGACGAAGGCGGATGTTGAGGAATCCCTCCATCACGATCTGACCGGCAAGTGTGCCTGTCAGTGTCGAGTTCTGACCGGATGCGAGGAGCGCGAGCGCGAACATCGTGCTCGCTCCTGCGCCCAGAAGGGGCGTCAGCAGCTTGTATGCGTCCTGAATCTCGGCGACATCGTTATGTCCGCTCGTATGAAACGTCGCCGCCGCGACGATGAGAATTGCGGCGTTGATGAACAACGCGAACGAGAGCGCGATCGTGGAATCGATGAATGCAAACTTCACCGCTTCCTTTCTGCCTTCGGACGTCTCCTCGTACTTGCGAGTCTGAACAATCGACGAGTGCAGATAGAGATTGTGCGGCATCACGGTCGCGCCGAGTATGCCGACGGCGACGTACAGCATGGCGGGATTGGAGATGATCTCGGGCGACGGGACGAATCCGCGCAGCACTCCTCCAATCGGCGGT
>DASUXX010000382.1:0-11553 GCA_036377755.1 Gemmatimonadaceae bacterium | reverse complement strand
TCGCGAGCCGGTGACCATTCGTAGCCACCATACTCATGCGATCAGGTCTCAACTCCCAAAGAACGCCGTTGAGAATCGGCCTGCTCTCTTCAGTCGAAACAGCAAACGAAGTGTGCGAGATCAGCTTCTGAAGATCTCCCGATTTGATCCGCCAGCTCTCATCGAAGCGTACCGATGGAAACGTCGGGAATTCATCCCGCGGAAGGCCAAGAAGCTTGAACCTGGAACGACCACACTCGAGAGTGATCCGCTGCTCCCCAACTGCTGCGATCCGTACCGGAGCCGGCGGCAGCTCACGCGCTATCTCTGAAAGCTTCTTCGCCGGGATCGTAACTGCACCACTCGCTTCGACATCAGCTGCTATCTCGGTGCTGACTGCAATATCGAGATCGGTCCCCGACAGTTTGATTCCACGATCGGTGGTCTCTACCAGGATATTGGCAAGAACCGGTAAGGTCGTCTTTACAGGGATGCTTGCCGTAACGGCATTCAATCCTTCCTGAAGCTTCTCACGAGAGATTGTAAGACGCATTCCCTTGGTTTTCCTTGTGGACAGTTTTGTACTCTTTACTACAACAAGCCCTTATAGATACAAAAACAGCAGTCGTAGTAGAGATCTGTGGAGATGTGGACGAAGCGCAGAAGTTATTCAATTCTCGCCACTTCCGCTATTGAGAACGCTGTGAATCGTGAGGATAAAGTGCCGGGTTATTCCGAGATCTTCCCCAAGAATATGTGATATCAGTCAGCTCCGCATCGATTCCAACATTCCGCGGACTTTTTCAACCCGGGTTTTGAACACTGTGTCGGTCTGAGTGGCTTCTGTGATCTTCTCGATGCTATGAATGACAGTCGAATGATCTCGGCCCCCAAATGCGTGACCGATTTCCATCAGCTGTGTTCCTAATAGCTCACGAGTGAGATACATCGCAATCTGACGCGGAAGCGTGAGGTTCTTGGTTCTTGTCTTGGATCGCAGCCCCTCAGGAGTAACTCCCCACTCGCGTGATACGACCTGTTGTATAGTCGCGACAGAAAGTGAGGGCTGAGCTCCGTCCGATGGACCGTCGCTTCTAAGCTTGTCTCGTAGAGCTTCACGAGCGACATCGACTGAAATGTCCTGGTGTTTCAGCGAAGCGTATGCAAGCAGCTTGATGATGGATCCTTCGAGCTCCCTTACACTCGACCGGACATTCTCAGCGATGAACCTGATTACATCATCCGGAATCGTGTACTCGAGATGATCCAGATGTGCTTTCTGCTTGAGGATCGCTACCCGGTGCTCAAAATCAGGAAGCTCGATGTCAGCAACCATTCCCCACTGAAATCGGCTGACAAGGCGGCTCTCGAGGCCAGCTATTTCTGAAGGTGCACGGTCGCTCGTGAGAATAATTTGACGACCTGCTTCATACAGCGCGTTGAATGTGTGGAAAAACTCTTCCTGTGTGGCTTCTTTCCCTTTCAGAAAATGGACGTCATCAACTAGGAGCAGATCGGTTTCCCGGTACTGGCGTCGAAAAGCAGTGTTTGTACGGGTTTGAATCGCCGATACGAGCTCGTTGGTGAATTGCTCTGTGCCAACGAAAGTGATTCTGACTTGTGGATTTCTTTCGACGATATCATGGGCAATAGCCTGCATGAGGTGAGTTTTCCCCAATCCGGTATCGCCGTAGATGAAGAGCGGGTTGTAGACCTTGCCGGGCGCTTGTGCAACGGCGTGAGCGGCGGCTGCGGCAAGCTCGTTCGATTTTCCGATAACAAAGTGGTCGAACGTGTATCTGTCGCTAAGTTGTGCTAAGTTGGCGCCTTGCTGGCTCCGTGCTGCCGCAGAATTCGTGGGTGGGGGAGCGACGAAGAAATCCATCTGAGAGCGCTTCTTCCGCTCTTCATTTACTCGAAATACGACTTTTATTGGATGTCCAAGTGCGATCGGGCCATAACTTTCAAACAATTCTGCGTGCTTTGATTCATTCCAGTCAGCTGCAAACTGGTCTGGAACACCGATGGAAATGACGTTGCCGTCGATACTGAGAGCCTCGGTGGGCTCGAGCCATGTTCTGAAAGTCTGATCTGGGATATCCTGGCGAGCTCGGTCGAGCAAGCGCTTCCAGGTTTCGGCGGGAGTGAGTGACATAGGGGAGGCAAACCGTAGCCCATGATTGTGGAAAAGTCAATCAGCCCTGTCAAAGCAGTACTATAGGTAGCTTGTCGTATGTTGTGCAGTGGATTAGTTTTACAGGCTGTTTTGGTTACACGTTCAATCGGGAATTTGGAGTATCAATGGGCAAGCCAACCTACCGTCCCCGGAATAAGCGGAGAATTCGCTCGCACGGGTTTCGGGAGAGAATGTCAACGCGGTGGGGACGTGAGGTCCTGAGCCGTCGCAGGAAGAAAGGAAGGAAGCAGCTGACGGTCAGGCTGCCAAGCAAGTACGCCGGCGCCTAAGGGCTTTGGCTACCCGCGCAGTCATAGACTGACACGGGGATCAGATCTCGAGAAAGTGAAAAGAGCAGGGAGACGACTGCGTGCCGAACATCTGGAAGTTCGGGCCACCGACTCCCTGCTTTCGCATGCGCGGGTTGCGGTGATAGTTGGCAAGCATGGTCATACTATCGTCGAGCGTAACCGGTTGCGGCGAAGACTTCGCGAAATCGTCAGGATGAAGCTGATTCCCGCTGTCTCACGTATGGATCTCATCGTCCGTTCACTTCCATCAGCATATCAGGCGACGTTTGCGCAGCTGAAGACCGAGCTCGAATCGATCATCGATGATCTACAGCAGAAAAGAGCATTGCAGTGAAAAGCGTGCTCGTTCTTTTCATTCGCGGATATCAGCTCTGGATCTCGCCACTGTTTCCGGCAGCCTGCCGTTATTATCCAACCTGCTCTGCATATGCTATCGAGGCGATTCAAAAACATGGCGCTGCTTCGGGAAGCTGGTTGGCGATTCGGCGAATTGCACGCTGTCATCCCTTCAGGCCGGGCGGATACGACCCGGTCCCTTAAATGGATAAACGACTCTTAATAGCACTCCTGCTGACCGCAATCGTAGTCGCGGTTACTCCTGTTCTCTTTCCTACGAAGCGCGCACCGGTTCCAGCTGCTGCACAGAAAGATTCGGTGACAACTGCACCTCCTGCGGCGAGCACGAGCAACGCTAATCAGCAACAGCCGTCTGCAGCTCTCGAGACACGGGCGCTGACGCCAGTTGCTGATTCCGCAGACACCGTGGCTAGTACTCCGACGGCTGTATCCCCTGAAATCACATCGGTCAACACACCACGATCCATTTACCGGTTCACCAACTTCGGTGCGGCTCCGGTATCGGTATCGATGCGTGACTACAAGAACCTGTCGCACAACGACGGGCCTGTTGAAATCAGCACAACCGGACGGTCACTGCTTCACTACTCGCTCGTCTTGCGCGGAGATACAATTCCGCTCGACCGGATTCCGTTTCAGCTGCAGCAATCGCAAGGCACCAACGGACAGACGCTCCTCACATATCGCGCTGCGGTCAATGGGGCCAACGTCGCGATCGCATATGACATCGATCCGTCCAGGTACATTCTCAAGACAAGCGGACGTGTAGAGAACACACAGGGCACAGCGTTTCTGCTTATCGACATGCCTTCGAACATGCCGATCACAGAAGCCGATAGCGTCAGTGATCTCAGGACGCGGTCGTACTCGTATAAGCCTGCACGCAGCAATGCGCGCGGAGTGCCGTTCGCAAAACTCGACTCTGCCGAAACGAAACTCGAGGCTGAGCCAATTACATGGGCAGCGGTTCGCAACAAGTACTTCGTAGTCGGTGTGATCAGTCCTGCGGGTGCAACGTTCGATGAGATGACTATTACCGGTGCGCCTCGCGTTGGAAAAATCGCGCGCGACGCATCAGCGACAGTCGTCAAGGCAGTCAAGAACGGAACTTTTGCCTTCGACATTTACGTTGGGCCGCAGCAGCAGACACAGCTTCTGTCTGTCGGCCGGGATTTCGATCACGTGAATCCGTATGGCTGGAGCTTTCTTCAGCCTGTTGTGAACCCCATTGCGGCGCTCTGTATCAAGCTGCTGCTGTGGCTGCACGACACGCTCAAGGTAAGCTATGGCTGGGTGCTCATACTGTTCGGAGTGCTGATCCGCCTGCTGCTCTGGCCTCTCAACCAGACTGCGATGCGATCCCAGCTCAAGATGCAGGAGCTTCAGCCGCGTCTGGCAGAAATTCAGAAGAAGTACAAGGACAATCCTGACAAGCAGCGGCAGGAGATGATGCGCGTCTACAGTGAAGCGGGGACAAGTCCGTTTGCGGCGCTTTCCGGTTGTCTGCCGATGCTGCTTCCGATGCCGGTACTGTTCGCGCTGTTTTTCGTGTTCCAGAATACGATCGAATTCCGTGGGGTGCCGTTCCTCTGGCTCACCGACATCTCGATCAAGGATCCGTATTACATCCTGCCTCTCTTGATGGGCATTTCGATGTACCTCCTGTCGTGGATAGGACTGAGAAATGCACCACCCAATCCACAGGCAAAGATGATGAGCTACATGTTCCCGGTGATGATGACGTTCTTCCTGGCGAGCATGGCTTCCGGGCTGAATCTCTACTACACGGCGCAGAACATTGCTGCACTACCTCAGCAGTGGATTCTGGCAAAGGAGAGGCAGAAAGCCCGGCGAACGTAGCTGGGAGGTCCGTGAGTGCGGATTACGTATATTGGTCACGCAACGCTACTAATTGAGATCGGGGGTCGGCGCTTTCTTACCGACCCCAATTTCGACTCATCACTCGGCAAATTTCTCCCGCGTGTAAGCCCGCCGGGAATTCCGATTCATGAGCTGCCGGACATCGATGCGGTGTTCGTGACGCATGCTCACGCCGATCATCTTTCGTTCGACTCCCTCGGAAAACTCAAGTCGAGTGTTCCGATTTTCGCGCCACCTGCCATTGCGAAGTGGCTCAATCGGCTTGGATTCTCGAAGGCGCAGCCGTTAGGACCCGGTGAAGCCGTTCATACTGGAGACGTGGAAGTGCATGCTGCACTCGCGACCCATAAAGGACACAGGTATGGTATCGACCGGTGGCGAGGCGCAGCTAATATGTATCTATTCGATACTAAAGATTCCTCGTGTTTCTTTGCGGGGGATACCGCACTCACGCCCGATACCACCGGCATGATCGACACTTTCCTCGGCCCTGAAGGGCGTAAGCTCGACATGGCACTGCTGCCCATAGGCCATGCGCCGTGGTGGAAGCTCGATACGTTCCGTAAAGGCCATCTCACAAGCACGGACGCGCTGACCCTGTTCGAAAGGCTTGGTGCGAGGTATCTCATTCCCTATCACTGGGGGACATTCGACCACGTGACATCCAAGGCACACGATGCAATCCAGCAGCTGCGTGGACAGCTGCCAGGACATGCGCGCGAGAGTGATGTCCGGATTCTCGAGCCAGGTATGACATTCGAGCTGCCCGGCCAATCGTGAGCCCGGATCCGGCGCTCTCAGCCAGTCTCGCCGGAGCGTCGGACACAATTGCGGCGCTCGCCACAGCAGCCGGCCGCGGCGCGATCTCTATCGTGCGCATGAGTGGGCCGCAGGCACATGAAATTGCGGAACGCATCATCGAGCCATGGCCTGTAGAACCGCGCCGAGTGGCGCTGTGTCGTGTTGTGAGTGGGCAGGGCAAAGAGGTGCTCGATCAGGCACTCGTCACTTCATTCGTCGCACCTGATTCATTTACGGGAGAAAATCTCGTCGAGATATCGGGACATGGCGGGCACTATGTGCCGGCTCTCATCATGGATGCCATGATCTCCGCAGGTGCACGTCAGGCGCTTCCAGGGGAATTCACACGGCGCGCAGTCCTCAACGGAAAACTGGATATCACGCAGGCTGAGGCGATCGGGGACATAGTCGACGCGAGGTCCGGCGCAATGCACCGGACTGCATTGTCGCAGCTCGACGGCGGCCTGTCGCGGCGAATTGCAGCTCTTCGCAACCAGGTTATCTCTGTCGAGTCACTGATTGCTTACGACATCGACTTTCCCGAAGAAGACGATGGCCCGGTTCCGCGTGAGCGAGTGACGGCCGAAATTCAAAAGCTGCTCGTCTCTCTCGATGCATTGCTGGCAACTGTCCCCCTCGGCGAAATGGTCCGTGAGGGCGCGGTAGTCGTGATTGCCGGGCTTCCGAATGTCGGAAAGTCGTCGTTGTTCAATGCATTGCTTGGGCAGTCGCGCGCGATCGTAACCGATATTCCCGGAACCACGCGCGATGCGATCGAAAGTTTTCTCGAAACAACGGAATGGCCGCTGAGACTCGTCGATACAGCCGGACTTCGCGAAGCAAGCGATGTTGTCGAGAGAATCGGAATCGAAGTGAGCGAGAAATATCTCGGCTGGGCGGACGTCGTGCTTGCCTGTGGGGACAGTGATTCATCACTGGCGGCAGTGATGACGGCACTCGAAGGAAAGGTTTCCGCTCCTGTCATTCGGGTACGGACGAAATCGGATATCGGATCAGTGCGAACCGGGTATTACGACGTCAGTGTGAGCTCCGAGACCGGAGAAGGACTTTCTGATCTCGTGACCCGGATCGACGATGTTCTCTCTCAATCTGTCGGGAGTGTCATGGTCGACACTCCGATTCTTACACGCAGCCGGCACATACATGGAATCACGCAGGCAAAAACCGAAGCTGAAGCTTTCGCAAAAGCGTGGACAGAGGGCGAGCTGCCAGCGCCTGTTGCAGCAGTGCATCTCAGGGGTGCTGCTGTTGCACTTGAATCGCTGATAGGTGCAGTGAGCACGGAAGATGTGCTCGACCGTGTTTTCAGCTCATTTTGTGTTGGGAAATAAAATCAGGCGGTAGCCTGAGCCTCGCCTGACACAGCTGCAATTTCGCCTGCGCTTGCACGAACGGTCCACGCAGCTCCGCGAGTATTCATCGCCTGCTCGACCATACGTGCTCCGATGTAGTAACCGCAGCGGTCGGGAACCACATAGTCTCCAACACGACGTGCTTCTTCGCTCATTCCGTCGGACAGATACTTGAGGCGCAGGCCAAGGCCTGATTTTTCGAAGTTTCCGATCAGTGAACGCGCGACAACTGGTCCCATTTCTCTGATTCGAGCGTATTCCCGGCGGTCGTAGCCGTAATACTCCCACGACGCATGGCCCGGACTCACGATCCGGGAAACCTGGACCGCGATTCCTTCATTGATCAGGAGCTCGCGCAGGGTCGCTCGCTTGCCTGTCTCCCAGTACGAGTAGTAGCCGCCCAGATCCTCGACGATTGTCTTGAGCTCACTTCTGCTCGTTGGCGAGGTATAGCGCACTCCGTGAGAGATCTCGTGTGAAAGCCAGAGCGGTATCAGCTCCGGATCGAGTCCAAGTCCGCGGGTCTCCGGATTTGCAACGCTGGTGAAATGCTCCAGGCAGACGAAGGCGACACCACGGCCGTTGACGACCAGCTCACCGGCGTTCGCTGCGCCGACTCCTACCATCAACACGACATCGATGTCGGTGTCGATTTCGAGAAGCGCTCGGCACTGGTCTTCAGTATTTCGCGCGAGCGTGACGACATCCATGCGCTCGAGCATCGTGCGAAGATCAGTCCTTCCTGCAAGAGCTGCTGATTTGACTACTTCAGAGAAGTGAGGGCTGTCAGGCTCTACTACGTAATTCGACCAGTAGGCTTCGAGGAGACTGCGGTGGTTGTCGAAGTAGCGGTGATATGCCGCGATGCGATCGGTGCTGTTCAGGACTGCGAAGAAGTCGGGCAGCAGGTTGATCAGCATCAACAACCAGGTTTGTGGTATTGAGTGGAGCGCGGCGCGCTCAAAGGATGCGAGAAAATACGCTGACTAAAATTTTTCAACAAGAGCTTTTCAACACGACTTTCAACAAAGAATGAAATTGTTCCACAATTGAAATTGAAAATGGCACAAAAATTCCCTCTACCGTTATCGAGGAGCGATGAGAGAGTGCCATGACGACGTTGCGTCAGATCGAATTGAGTTGTCCAATCTGCGGAAACAGCTTCCAGTCCCAGGCAGTGGTTACTACCAATGCCTTCGGTGGAAAGCGAACTGACTTCCATGAGAGAGCGGCTGGAACACAGCCTCTCGCTTACCTCATTCATATGTGCGACGAGTGTGGGTACTCGGGCGGTGAAAGGGATTTCAATCAGGAAGCGGAAGTAAGCCCTCTCCTCAAGGAGCATGTCTTTAACGAGCTTGCTCCCATCGTCGCTGAAGGAACCAGTGGATCAGGGAAATACGAGGCCGCTGCCAAAGTTGCGGAATGGCAGGGAATGGAGGAGCGGCATATTGCTGATCTGTTGCTCCGAGCGGCCTGGTGCTGTGTAGATGAAGGTGACGTCGAAGCCGAGCGATACTTCCGGCGGCACGCAGTGTGGATGTTCGAAAAAGCTCTTTCTCGTTATGACGGCGTAGCGAGGGACGAGCGCGCTGTGCTCACCTACCTTGTCGGCGAGCTGTGGAGGCGGATTGGTGACCTCGAGCAGTCGCGGACATGGTTCGACAAAGTTTCGGATGAGGTCATCGATGACTCATCGCAGCATTGGGTTGTCGCGGCTGCAGAGCAGCAGCGAAGCGATCCGCAGGAATGGTTCGGGTAACTTCCAGAGATAACAGAGGGAACAGCCAGAGATAACAGAGACGCAGAGCTTCCTACCGGGTGCCAAACAAGCGATCGCCGGCGTCGCCGAGTCCAGGGAGAATGTACCCGACCGAGTTGAGCTCCCGGTCGAGAGCGGCGCAGTAGATCTGAACATCGGGATGCGCTTCGGCGAGTCGGCGGACTCCCTGTGGGGCAGCGACGAGACAGAGGAAGCGGATTCTTGTCGCTCCTGCCCGTTTGAGAGAATCGACAGCAGCTGCAGCGCTTCCACCTGTTGCCAGCATGGGATCGAGCACAAAGAAATCGCGCTCCGCGACATCACCCGGAATCTTGAAGTAGTAATCGACAGGCAGGAGTGTGTCGTGATCGCGATAAAGTCCGATGTGACCAACGCGTGCAGCAGGAACGAGGCGGAGAATTCCTTCGACCATGCCGAGTCCTGCTCTGAGAATTGGAACGAGAGTGAGCTTCTTGCCGCTGATGTGTCTGCCTTCGGTGGTTTCGAGAGGTGTTTCCACCGGTATCGGCTCGACAGTGAGATCGATGGTGGCTTCGTAAGCCATCAGCATCGCAATCTCGTCGACCAGCTCCTTGAAAATCTTTGTCGGAGTATCGCGATCGCGCAGAATCGTCAGCTTGTGCTGAACGAGTGGATGCCGGATAATTGTCAGCGTTGGGAATTCGTCAGTTTGTTCGATCATTACAGTGTGAGCAGCATGCGAAACAACGCCGTTTGAGAGCCTGAAAATACGCACCCGGCCCTAACATATCTTCGTCTCCCGTCTGCATGAAAGAATATCAGGCAGTAGTGGTCAAGCTAACGAAGCACACGCGTGAGGATGAGGACACGCTGACGGATCTTCTCAATGAGCGGAGCCGCGGTGGCTGGGAGCCCGCTCTCATGTCGCAGGATGAGCAGCGGCTCACGATACTATTTGCCCGCAGCGCAGTAGCAGAGGGGTAACTCAGTGGAAATCACGTTCGTCGGTGCGGCCCGCGAAGTAACGGGGTCATGTCACCTGCTGCATGTAAATGGCCATACTGTGGCCCTCGACTGCGGGATGTTTCAGGGGAAGCGCTCCGAGTCTGCCGAAAAGAACAAGACGCTTCCGATTGCGATCAAGGATCTCGACGCAGTCGTTCTGTCACACGCGCACATAGACCATTCAGGCCGGCTGCCTTTTCTCGTTGCGCAGGGATACAGCAAAACGATCTGGTCCACTGCTGCGACGCGCGATCTTTGCGCGGTGATGCTCGCTGACTCGGCACACATTCAGGAAAAGGACGCCGAGTTCCTCGCGAAAAGGGAAAAGGAGTTCATCGAGCCGCTGTACGGAATGCGTCACGCAGTGCGAACGATGGAGCTGATGGTCGGCGTTCCCTACAATAAGCCGTTCGACGTCGTGCCGGGCGTGCGCGGAACATACGTGGACGCAGGCCACATCCTCGGCTCCGCATCAGTGATCCTCGACTGCACCGAGGGGAATGAGACAAGGCGTCTCGTGTTCTCGGGAGACATCGGAAGATCAGGTCTCGCGATTATACGTGATCCCGTTGCTCCACCAGGCGCTGATGCGGTGATCATGGAGTCGACCTACGGCAACCGTGATCATGAGTCGGTGGATGGAGCGCGTGCGCACCTGGCCGAAGTAATTCGGAAAACTGCTGCGCGCGGTGGGCGTGTGCTGATACCGGCGTTCGCAGTTGGCAGAACACAGGAGCTGCTCTACAGCCTTAATTCGCTGCTGCGCGAAGGCGCGATTCCATCGATTCCTGTCTATGTCGACAGCCCTCTCGCAATTGATACGACGACGGTGTTCGAGATGCATCCCGAAACCTTCGACCAGTCCGAAGACATGGTGAAAAAGGTGAAGGATCTTTTCGATTTTCCCCTGCTTCACTTCACTCGCGACGTAGAGGAGTCGAAGGCGATCAATTCAGCGAAAGGACCGATGGTTGTAATCGCAGCATCAGGAATGGTCGAGGCTGGGCGGATTCTGCATCATCTCGCCAATGGCGCATCGGATCCGAGAAATACGATTCTGATCGTCGGGTTCCAGGCAGAGCATACTCTTGGACGCCGCATCGTGGAGCGAATGCCGATGCTCAAGATATTCGGTGATGAAATTCCACTGCGCGCCGAGGTCGAAGTGATCAACGGGTATAGCGCGCACGCGGATCGCACGGAGCTCACCCGATGGCTCGATCAGGTGAAAGGCTCATCCCCGAATCTCGGTCCAGTGTGGCTGGTTCACGGCGAGCCTGAAGTGCAGGACATCTATCAGACGGCTCTCACTGCAAAAGGCTACAGCGTGAGCTGCCCGGAGCCACATAGCAGAGTCACGTTCTAGTATTTTCCTCAGATGGGTAGGTTTGTAAGAGCTCTTGGTCGCCTGATCGCGAGCTTCGTACTCGCTGTGCTTGCTGTCTGGGCAGCATCGATGGCAGCGGTACTATTCTTCAGCTCGATCGATCAGGCGCGTCCAGCGGGATCGATCGTAGTTCTTGGAGCGGCGCAGTACGACGGACGTCCATCGCCTGTTCTAAGGGCACGGCTCGACCACGGCATAGAGCTCTACAGTCGCGGTATGGGCAAGGTGCTGGTGCTGACAGGTGGACGCGGCTATGGTGATACTACTACAGAAGCAGCGGTTGGCCGGACGTACGCGCGAAAGCACGGCGTTCCCGACACCGCGATTCTCCTGGAAAACACTGGAAGGACAACCCGTGAATCGATGCTCGGTGTAGCCGAGCTTCTCGAGAAGCGAGGGATCAAGACTGCGATTCTGGTAAGTGATCCTTTTCACATGTTGAGATTGTCGATTATAGGGAGGCGGCTTCGGCTTTTTCCTTGCCGAGTTCGAGCCCTGTGGTCCCCTGCTGGGCGCCGATCGTCTTGCCGGCGAGGTCG
>DASUXX010000381.1:0-10786 GCA_036377755.1 Gemmatimonadaceae bacterium | reverse complement strand
GAAGATCGGCGCCCAGGCGGCGCGCGCCCTCGCAGTTGCCCACGGCGCCGGGATCATTCATCGCGACATCAAACCCGAGAACGTGATGGTCCGGGACGACGGATACGTAAAGGTCCTGGACTTTGGCATTGCACAGCTCAGCGCTACCGATTTCGATGGCGGCGCCGACATGGCGCGCATCACGCAGCCCGGTGTCGTAGTCGGCACCATGCGTTACATGTCCCCCGAGCAGGCACAGGGTAATCCAGTCACGCCGGCGAGCGACATCTTTTCCCTTGGCATAGTGCTGTACGAGCTCGCTGCAGGGCGGCATCCGTTCGATGCAAGCTCCGACATGGCCGTGCTGAGCGCGATCATCCTGCGCGATGCAGTCGCTCCATCGAAAGTGAATTCGCGCGTCCCGGTGGTTTTCGATTCACTCGTGATGCGAATGCTCACGAAAAATCCGGTCGATCGGCCCACTGCGTCGGAAGTCGACGAGATACTCGACAGCATCGTCGCGATTCAGACGGCAAGCCGCCACTCGAGCACCGCCGTTGCGACCCAAAGCGGAGTAATCGGAAGAGGAATCGAGCTCGACGCTCTCGCCGAAAGTTTCGAGGCTGCAAAATCCGGCCGTGCATCGCTGATCTGTGTTTCAGGCGAGCCCGGTATTGGAAAGACCACTCTCATCGAGGCGTTCCTGCGAGGTCTCTCCGGATCACAGGCTCATACAGTCGCGCTCGGCCGCTGTTCCGAGCGACTCGCAGGCGCGGAAGCATATCTGCCCCTGCTCGATGCAATCGATGATCTGCTTCATGACGACCGCTCATCTGAAACCGCGCAGTCATTTCACCGCCTCGCACCGACATGGGCTCTCATGCTCAGCGGTCTCTCGTCGAGCGAAGTCGATCTCGATGTAACGCCTGCGCAATCACAGGAGAGAATGAAGCGGGAGCTGGCTGCGTTCCTCGAGCGCATGTGCTCCATTCAGCCACTCGTTCTTCTCATCGAAGACATTCACTGGGCCGACATCTCGACTGTCGACATCCTTGGCTATGTTCTCACGCGTCTTCGCGATTCGAGACTCCTGGCTGTTGCAACGTATCGTCCTGCCGAGCTTCAGCTTGCATCGCATCCGTTCCTCGCGCTCAAGCTCGATCTCCAGACGCGTGGCGCGGCACGCGAGATTCCGCTGACATTCCTTACAGAGGAATACGTCACGCGGTTCATCAACGACCGGTTCCCGGCGAATAAATTCCCTGATGGTTTCGCGAAGCTCGTGCACTCGCGAACTGAAGGCAGCCCGCTCTTTGTCGAGGATCTCCTTCGATATCTGAGATCGCGCGGCGATATCGTTCCTTCACCCGGCGGTGGATGGGAGCTGCCCGGCTCTCTCAAGGATCTCGATCCTGCAATTCCCGAATCGATGCGCAGCATGGTCGAGAGGAAGATCAGCCAGCTCGACGTTGCAGACAGAAACCTCATCGCCGCTGCATCGGTTCAGGGACACAACTTCGATTCAGCGATTGTTGCGCGCGCGCTCAAGACCGATGCGGCGGACGTCGAGGATCGTCTCGAGAATCTCGATCGTGTTCACGGATTCGTGCGCCCCGCGGGCGAGCGTGAATTCCCGAACGGTGAGATCTCTGGCCGATATCGATTCGTTCACGTTCTGTATCAGAACTCTCTTTACGCATCACTCTCCGTATCACGACGCGTTGCCCTGAGCAAAGCGGTCGGCGAAGCGCTGCTTCAGCTTCACAATGGAATTCCTGGTGCTGCATCGGCAGAGCTTGGTTTCCTCTTTGAAACCGCTCGTGAGTTCGAGCGTGCAGCGAGCTACTTCGCGATGGCGGCTGAAGCTGCCGTAAGCGTGTTTGCATTCGATGAGGCGAGCCGCCTTGCACATCGTGGCCTTGCAATCATCGCACGACAGGCGCCGAATCCTCAGCTTCAGGGAATCGAGCTCGGGCTCCAGCTCATCCTCGGCTCCGCTGCCGCGGTGCTCGGCGGTTATGCTGCTGCGGAAGCGAATACTGCAATGGAGCGCGCGCGGGTACTCGCTGAACAGTTCGGCAGCACCCCTCAGCTCTCCCCTGCACTATGGGGATTGCACGCATACAATCTCGTTCGCGGCAAGATCATGAAATCGCTCGAGATTGCCGAGCGCGCGCTCGCAATCGCCAGCGAGCACAAGGGCGCGATGGCGCTCATGACCGCGCATACGGACATGGCCATCACGCTCCGCTTCACAGGAAAGTTCAACGAAGCGATTCAGCACTTCGAGAAAGCTGAAGAGATCTACGATCCGTCCAGGCAGCGCGAGTATCTCTTCATCTACCATATGGATCCCGGCGTGTTCTGTCTCTCCGAGATGACGAGAACACTCTGGGGCGCCGGATATATCGATCGCGCGCTCGCAACGGTGGACAAGGCAGTGACACTCGCTCGGTCGAGCCCGGATCCGCGCACGATTGCGTTCTCCATGCTGATGGGCGCGGTGCTGCATCACCTGATGCGTGAGCCCGAGGTTGCGCTCAAGTATGCTGATGAAGGAATCGCAATCGCCGATGAGCACCAGATCATTCAGGAGCGCGCGTGGATTACAACTACACGCGGGTGGGCGCTCGTGGCTCTCGGCAAAGTCGACGAGGGCACGGCAGAGATCGAGGCGAGCCTTGCGATGCGCAGGAGAATGAATGCTGATCTCGATCTTCCGTACGCCCTCACGCAGCTTGCGGAAGCGTATTCAGTGAAAGGCGATGTCGATCGCGCGCGCTCTACGTTGCACGAAGCACTCGAAGCGGCAACACGCAACTCGGATCTCTGGGCACAGTCGGACGTGTATCGGCTGCTTGGCGATCTCGCACTTCAAAAGGGAACCACTACGGACCGTGCATCCGCCGTCGATATCGAAGACGAAGCTGAGGTTCGCCGCAACGCCGCAGAAGGATTTTATTATCGCGCCATCGACGTCGCGCGCGAGCAGGGCGCGAAATCCTTTGAGCTCAGAGCTGCCGTGAGTCTCGCGAAGATTATGGAGCGCGACGGACGGATCGCCGAGGCGCTCGAGCTCGTCGCGCCGCTGCGCGAGCAGTTCGACGGGCAGAGATCTACTCCCGACTCTGCTGACGCCGACATGCTGCTTCTAAGGCTACGAAGCGCGGCGCATAACGAGACCCAGACTCATTAGCGAAAGCAGTACGGCTACGATCGAGAGGTAGAAGGTCACTCGCCCGCTTCCAGCGCTCGCGCTTCCAATGCTTGTCGCAGAAGCGGGCTTGTCGCTTCCTTCCGGCCCTGTCCACGCGACCCGCTCGCCATCGGCGTAAGTCTGGTAAACGGGCCAGGTGAGAGAGCCGCCGTCCTTCGGGTTCACTGCAACGAAGGGAAACTCGACGAATCGTTCGGGCGGAAGAGTTCCAGTCCACACTGCGCCGACGATGGCGTTTGAGCTGTCCCGCAGCTCTTCGAGCTGCCAACCAGCTACATCGCCAAACGAGACGACCCGTATCGAAGACGGAAATCGAATTTCGACGCGATTAGTTGCGACGCCTTTCTCATTTGGAACACGCAACACGTACTTCTCATACGCGCCGGGCGCGCTCTGCCTGGGAAATACGACAGCATGGGCAAACGCTGACGACGGAATCGACAGCATGATCGCGCCGACTACAAATTCTGAAATCGATCGAGCCATTGAATTACGGGTTGGAAAGTGGAACAGGCACGTACGCCAGAAATCCGCCGATGAGAATCACGACAATCATCACAGCAATCTCGGCGCGGACCGATCTCCTGAGCGCTATCGCAGTACCCTCGGTTGCCAGCCGCGGGAGTAAACGGGACCGGTGATACGCCCCGAATGCGAACAGCACCCCGAGTCCCGCAATTTTTGCAAGCAACGTCAAACCGTAAGCAGAGGTAATCAGATCGCTGAAGTCATTCAGGAAAAGGAATGCTTGAATGATTCCTGTAACGGCAACGAGCGTTATCGAAACCAGTGCTACGCCTGAGACTGTCGTCGCCGAGCTGATGATGTCCGGCGATTCGGGATCAGTCGTTGCCAGCCAGAGAATTCCGCCGAACCAGAATGCAACTCCCGCGAGATGAACAGCTTTGGCAGGAATTGCAATTACAGGATCGATCGCTGCGGGATGACCGATAGTTCCTCCCGCGAGCACTGCGGCAAGTGAAAATGCAAATGCAAGCTTCCATTGTCGCGCGAGAAGCAGCGCCCACGCTGCGAGGGCTGCGAAAATCAATCGCAGCATCTCGTCGAAGCCTACCTCACGCTGAATGGCGGCCTGCACCATTCCCGGATCGATACGTCCTTCGGGTGATACGTGCATCAACCACAGCAGCAGATGAATGACGAGAAACACTACTGACGCAACCGAGAGCCAGGTGCACATTCTCTGCTGCAAGCGGCTGCGCTTGTCGGTATAAGCGGCAAACCCGAGCATTCCGCACAAACCGAGCAGCGCTGAGAGCGCTGCGCCTCGAAATATCGCCGGCAGGAGCGCAGCACCACCGACAATCGGTCCGCCATGGCTCATCGCCATGTGCGTGGCTTCGTGATGCATCTCCATGGCTGGCGGCGGCGACTGAGAAGCAGCGCCAACGCTGAACGCGATGCTTCCCATCACCGGGTGGCCATCCGCAGAGACAATGTGCCATTCGACTCGGTACCCGCCGCTATTCAATCCGGACACAGTCGCGACCAACGCACGAACCTCATGCGGATCCCCGGTCACGTTGAGTCGTGTCTCACGTCCGTCCGCTGAAACGAGCATGACGTGACTGAGCTCGACTACGATCGGCTCGCTGAATACGAGACGTATCAGTTCAGGAGACGATGCTACGACCTGTCCATTCGAGGGCGTGCTCGAGATCAACGACGCGTGCGCATGTGCCCTCGCCGCAGTCGCAGCAACGAGCGCAAGCGCGAACGCGAGCCTCGAAAGAATTCTCAATGCTGCCAGCGAAGTCCTGCGTAGAACGACCGGGCGTCCGCAGGCTCGAATGAATTGCCGGTCGCGTTGTCAACCTGCACTGATGCCGAGTAACGGTGATTCATCAGGTTCTGCCCCGCTGCGAAGATTGTGAGCCCGCTCGCGGGCGATGCCCATTCAGCACGCACACCAGTCGTATTCCACGCATTGTTTCGGAGCGTGTTGCGGCTGTCCACGAAGTACGACTTCGGCACGATCTCGAATGTTGGCGCAATCGAGAATCCCGACGGATGCCAGTACTTGAGCTCGATCACTCCATGATGCTCCGGAGCTCCCGGAATCAGGTTGCCTTCGAATGCAGTGTCTTCGACGAAGGTGAAACGCGAATACGTATACGCAATGCGTGCTTCGATGTGATCCCGAATCATTCCGTTGAGGAAGACTCCACCGGGAAGCTGCATCGCAGCGCCTGCCTCGAGCCCGGCGTGTCGTGTCCCTGGAGAATTCCTGTACGTCGGAACAGTGAACGGCGCTCCCGGAAACGGCTGGACATTCAGATTCAGAATCTCATCCTTCAGCTCGACATCGTACGCGGAAACATCCCAGTTGAGCCCGAACTTTCTTCCACGCGCACCCAGCTCGTACTGCCATGCGCTTTGTCCCTTGAGATCGACGAAGCCCGGGACGGCGAGACTATTGAGCTCCAGAAGAAGTGGCGGCTCGTATGTGCGGCTTGCATTACCATAGAGCTGTGAGCGATCGGAGAAGCTATAGGTGAAACCAGCTCGCGGCGTCACGGGTTCGAACACCCGCTTGTCGCTCTGATTCCCATCTGCGAGAAAGAAATCATTCGACTTTCTCATGCTTCGCTCGACTCGAGCACCAACGACCGCCGCGAGCTTTGGAGTGACGTTCAGAACATCCTCGACATACAAAGCTGCAGTTCCCGCGCGGTCTTTCTGGTCGCGCGTCAGGTCGCCGTGCTTTCCGGCGACGTTGACGTATTGCCGGTTATCCATGTTCTGGTTTGCGTACTGCGCACCGATCGTGAGCCGGTTCCGCAACGAGCGAAACGGAGCAGTGTTCTCATAGCGGGCCTCTACGCCAACATCGCGGCTTATCTGTGAGATCACCTGGAAGATTGGATGATCGATGTCGCGGTACTGCAGATATGGACTGACTTCGAGTCGCTGCGCAGGTGTTATCTGTGATCTGATTTGAAGACCGACGTGATGAAGATCGTAGTCGCGTCCCCATCTGTTCGTCACATTGATCGGAACAGCAGCTTCTGGATTCTTATCAAAATGCTCGGCGGTCAGCGCGCCCGGCAGCTGCTCCTGTACATGGCCGAAGAAATAAAAAATTCTCGAATCAAGCCTCGGCGACAAACGAAATCCTGCGTGGAGGTTCACTCGGTCACGCTGCTGGCCTGACCATGCTCTGTAACCATCGAGGCCCGTTCGCGCATAGCTGGCGTAGTAGTCGAATCCGCTGTGCTCTCCTCCTGATTCGATCTGCGTCTTGTAAAATCCGAAGCTTCCACCTTGCGCGAACACACCGATTGGCGAGGCCGTGTATCCCGTCTTCGTCATCAGGTTGATCGCGCCTCCCAGCGTGGATCCCCCATAACGGAGGGCATTCGCGCCCTTGTGAATCTCCACCGCTTCGGTTGTAAGAAGCTCGAGCGATTCAAAATCGGTGAATCCATCGGCATTCCGATACGGCATGCCGTTGACGAGAAGATTCACTCCGCGCGCGTGGAAGTTGTTTCGAAGTCCGGATCCGCGAATCGAGATCTGGCTTTCATCTGCCGCGCCAAATCGCGGCTGCACATAGACTCCCGGTGTAAAACGCAGAACATCCTTGAGATTCGCCTGCCGGGATGATGTTATGTCCGCCGACTCGACGAGCACAACCGATCCCGGCGACTGAGCAAGCCTCGCGCGCGTCTCGGCGATGTCGGTTTTGGTGCCAATGATTGTTACAGCAGCCAGTGCTGTGGTTTTTGGATTGACCGTGAACGTTGCAGCGAACTCCTGCCCCGCCGTTACCTGCACCTGGCGCGTGAGCGGCTCATAGCCGGGCAGTCGCACTTCGACCGAGTGAATTCCCTCGGGCACGTTTGCGATGTGAAAATGTCCTTCTATATCACTGCGCAGCCCTGTCGGATTGGCATCGAGCATCACCGTAGCGCCAGATGCGGGACGCGACGCGTCCGCGGCGATTACGAGTCCCGCGATCGATCCGACGGCTGTGGATTGCGCCACTGCTGCATGCGCGCACGCGCACAGCAGTGATACCACCGTTGCAAACTTCATCTTTCCTCTCAGAAGTCATTCGGCACGCAGGGAGTTTCCCCGCGGCATTGATTCAGCTGACTGAGAGAGGAGGCGGGCCTATTGCGAGAGGAAGTAGAAGATCGACACGCGTCGCAAGCTCGGACACGTGCAAACCGAACAGCGGCTGATGCGATGAAACGAGTGCGACTGGCTGCGAAGGAGTGACCGGAAGGACAACACCGAACGCTCCTGAGGCGCAGTCACCGGGGCAGCTGCAGATTGCGTGAGAGGTATCGTCGGACGACGATGATCCGTGCGTCGCATGCTCGTGCTGCATCGCATGGGACGAATGTTCGCCTGATGCCGACGCGTGAACGGGACACGAGTGCAAAGCTTCCGGCGCGGCCATGGCGAGGACGAACCAGATACTGAGCAATGCGGCGATCGGCCGCTTGAAGTAACGTGTCAGCACAATCTGAATCTAACGCCGGACTCTCACGGCTTCATGCCGAGCCACGCGATTACAGCCATCGCAACCACTGCGAAAATCATGATGGCGATGACGGCTTTCTGACCGGTCCCCGCAGGCGGTGCAGCTTCAGGCACGAGCATCTCTTTCGTCATCGCGTCGAGAATTCCGCGCGCAGTCTCAGGGCGTTTTGCTGGATTTTTCGACAGGCATCGCATGACGAGCCGAGTAACGCCGGCAGGAATGTCGGTGGCACCGCCGGGGAATGACGGTGGCTCTTCGTCGGAATGTGCGACCATCATCTCGCGTGGAGTGGTGCGCCCGGCAAATGGATGCCTGCCTCCGAGCAGCTCATATGCAATTACGCCCCACGCATACACATCGGATCTCGTGTCTGCCTTGCCACCGCTCGCCTGCTCGGGTGATGCGTAACGCACGGGCTCTCCACCCGATGGAGTCATCATGCGGCCACTCGTTTGCCCGCGCCGCATCGCAGTGAATGCTTCGGCAATTCCAATGTCGGACACGAGTGCCGATCCACCGCTGATCAGGATGCTGTCGGGTGTCAGGCCACCGTGCACAACGCCGTGAAGATGCGCATGCGTGAGACCGGCAGACACGTCGCGCAGAACGGTGAGTGAATCGCGCACGTCCATCTTTCCACCGCGTGACAGGCGGCTGCGGAGCGTTCGGCCGTCGATCTCCGGCGAGATCCAGTAAAACGTATCGCCGCTCGTACCCGCCTTGAGCACCGGTACGATGTTCGGATGCTGCAACCGGCGCGCAGACAGATCAGATTCGCCCACCGGACTCTGGTTGCCAAGCATCTCGAGCGGAATGGTCTTGATCTCGACGTTCGCGCCGGTTGAACCGGACCGTGCCGCAAAAGCGTGAAACCCCGCGGCCTGCGGCATCTCACGAACAACGATGTACTCGCTGCCTAGTGCGGCGTCGAGATCCGGTAACGGCGACCATTCCGTCATGCGCGGAAGTATAACCTCAGGTTCCGCGCGTGACGAAAAACTAGAACTGAGTGGTCAGCGTCAGGGTGGCAGCGCGAGGTGAGCCGGGCGCGATATTGTTGTTGCCGTTGGAATTAGGGAAGTAACGCTTGTTGAAAATGTTCTCGACATTGAGCTGGACGCGCAGCGCCGGAGTAACCGTCGCGAAAATACCGCCGTCGAACCGGGTGAACTGGGGGAGAACAACCTTGTTGTCGATCGCAGCGTAGACCTTAGACTGACTCACGACGCCACCTGCAACTCCAAGCCACCGATTGATCGCCAGCTTGTTCCATAGCGACGCGGAGAATGCCGGCACCAGCGGGACTGTCGCGCCTGCAGGCGAGGCCGAAGTTGCATGCTCGATGAGTGCAGTCTGTCGCGTGATACCTGCAGCAATTTCCCACCGATCGGTGACGTTGCCGAATGCGCTGAGCTCGACTCCCCTGCTCTGCTGAGCACCGGTCTGGACAATTCGCGCGGGATCCGATGGATCAACAGAGCGTGTGTTGGTGCGATCGAGCTGATAAGCGGCGAGCGAAAGCGACAGACGGTTGAACGCGTCCCATTTAGCGCCGACTTCGTAATTGGTGAAACGCTCGGGCTCGAGCTGTTTCGTAATGTCAGTGAGTGAACCAAACTGATCGCCTGATCCAGGCAGGAACGACACACTGTAGCTCGCATAGAATGACGCAAGCTCACCCGGCTTGACTACCAATCCAATACGTGGTGAGATCATTCCATCGTTACGCTCACGCGTTGCATCCGTGCGATGGTCATCGTAGCGCAGCGCAAAGTTCTCGTATCGCGCTCCTGCAATGAGCTTCACTGCACGCGAGAACGAGATCTGATCCTGCAGGTAAACCGATCGTGTGTTGACTCGTGTGCGGCTGTCTGCGTCCGAGCTCGACTGACGGAACGTCACGTCGCCGGTGTAGACCGGATTCGAGCGCGAGACCTTCATCGTGGTCTGTGATCCGCCGAAGTATCCGGTGTTGCGGAAGCTTTCTGATGCCTGATGACCAATCTCCACGCCGGCTACGATGTCATGCCCGACGCGTCCCGTATATCGCGAGAAGAGAAGGTCTGTCTGATTGAAGAAGTTCTCGCGGTCTACTGAGTTGTTGTACGCTGAAAGAGTTGCGAACGCGGAATCTGCGCCCGATGGATAGATGTTCTGATAGAACTTGTCATATCCACTGAAGCCACTGCGATTCCTCAGCTGAACACTGCCCGCATCGTGTGACAGCGTGGCGTTTGCAGAATGAACCTGGATCCGTGAATAGCTTCTGTCCGGATTTCCAAAGAATGTCGATGGATCGGTATCGACCGGCTTTCCCTGGAACGACGGGATACCGCGATCGGCAGTTCTTCTGTCACGGAAGAATTCGTAGCCGACTGCAAGGCGCGTAGCCTGCGACCGGCTCGTCAGCGCGACGGTTGGATTGATGCCGCTGCGATCGAGATCTACAAAATCGCGAAAGAGATCAGAGCTTTCATACACCGTGTTCAGTCTCGCTGATGCAATCGGCGAAACCTTCTGCTGCAGATCTGAAGTGATTCTCCTTCCGCCGAACGTCCCTGCTTCCGCGGTGATCTCGCGCGCGGTGACGCCGTTCGCCTCCTTCGTTACGCGATTGAGGATTCCGCCGCCTCCGCCCCGTCCGAAGGTCATTGCGTTCGCGCCCTTCAAGGCCTCGACGCGCTCGAGATTGTAGAGATCGCGGAAATACTGCGCATCGTCACGGACACCGTCGACAAAGAAATCGGCAGTTGTCGCGTTGCCGCGGATCGTCGGCTGATCGCGATTGCCTTCGCCCTGCCCCATCGTTATCCCCGGCACATAACGAACTACGTCAGCCAGGCTTTTCATCGCCTGATCGCGCATCAATCCCGCTGTCACTGTCGACATCGATTGGGGGATATCACGTGCGAGCGCGGGGATTTTTGTCGCGGTTCTCGAATACCCGCCCACATATGGGGATTTCGGAGATGCGGCCTGCACCCGGACGACCTCGAGGTGCTGAGCGGAGTCGGCCTTCGCTGAATCCGAAGCCGAGGGAGACTGTGCGGCGACAGGCGCCGAGATGCAGAATGTGA
>DASUXX010000380.1:0-3742 GCA_036377755.1 Gemmatimonadaceae bacterium | reverse complement strand
CGCTGTCGGGATTGAACATCGTGCTGGTCATGCCAAGAGGTGCGAACACTTTGTCATTCACGAAACGATCGAGCGTCTGCCCCGTGATCTTTTCGATCACGAGCTGCGTCAGGATCAGGTCCCAGTCGCTGTAGACGGTCTCGGTTCCGGGCGTGGACTTGAGCGGACGAGCATTGATCTGCGTGAGATACTGATCGCGCCCTTTGAATTCCTTGTACAACGCAGCAAACGCCTCGAGACCGCCACGGTGCGTGATGAGCATCCTCAGCGTGATCGGCGCCTTGTCGGGTGCGTTGAAGCCGGGCAGGTAGCTCGCAACAGTGCGATCGAGATCGAGCTGTCCCTGTTCCTCGAGCATCATCGCCGCCGTTGTGGTCGCAATGACTTTTGTGAGGGATGCCATGTCCCACATCGTGTTCTCGTCGACGGCAGAGGAGGGACCAGTATCCTGCCGGCCGTACCCTTTCATGTGAACGATTCTGCCGTAGCGGCCAACGGAGAGTACTCCCCCGGGTGCTGCACCGCCGGCGATCGACGTGCTCATGATCGAGTCGAGCACGGTATTCAGATTCGATCTCATCCCTGCATCGGCGGGAGGTGCTTTCACCAGCGTCGCAGGCATGGTGGGAGCCGGAGCAGTCGATACTGCCGTCGATTGCGCTGCGCAACCCAGTGCAGCAGCCGCGGCGATTGTTTTCAGCTTTCCTCTCATTGCGTGCGTCCCGCACTACCCGCACGATCGATTCCATCTCCGACTTTGAACCACGGCGGGATGGAGATCGGCAGTCGGCCCGAAATTGGCGCACGGCCCAGAAGAGCCGCGGCGGCTGCCTGCTGAGACACCGGCGCTCCTCCCCATGCGAGCAGGTATGCGGGAACGTTCGGGAAGGCGCTCACCAGATAAGGGCTGCCAAAAGAGATCGCGATGACATTCTTTCCACTCGCTCCGAGTGATTCGAGAAAGGCAGGGAAGCCGCCCTCAGTTCCAATCGATCCGCGGCTCTCCTGCGGAAACACATACACCGACGCGAGAATCACATCGGCCGAGTCAGCCATGCGTCGAATGTTCTCCAGCTCCTCTGATGATGTACGCGAATCCACCGACACTGCGGTAACGCTTCGCTGGCGTCCGCGCAGTGCATCGTTGAATACTCGTCCCGCTATTGGATCGCCAGCACCTGCATAGGTTATCGAAAGGATCCGCCGAGCAGTGGCCGCTATCGGCACAGCAGAGCGCGTATCGCGCGCGAGGGTAATCGATTTTTCCGCAACCTCTGCAGCAACCGCCGAACGCGCAGGGACATTTACTATAGTATCGACAGCGTTGAGGTCGACGAGACGGCCGGTACGCAAGCCAGCCTTTGCCTTCATTGCGAGAACGCGTCTCACTGATGCGTCGATCCTGGTCTGTGAAATCCGTCCTGATTGCACTGCACCCATGATTGTATTGATCGCATCTGTAACGTTGCGTGGCATTAGAAGAATGTCCGCTCCTGCCTCGACTGCAAGAATCAGCGGCTCTGTCGCGCCATAACGATTGGCAACGCCTCCCATCGTCATTGCATCCGTGACGAGCAGCCCATGAAAGTTCATGTCCTTTCGCAGGACGTCCGTCATGAAGTAAGGCGATAGTGTTGCGGGCGGTGCACTGTCGCCGAGAACTCCGGTGACTGCGATGTGCGCTGTCATGATCGCATCGATGCCGCTGTTGACTGCATTGCGAAATGGCGGAAGGTCAACCGAGTCGAGATGCGCACGCGTTGCGCGAATTGTCGGCAATCCGATATGCGAATCTGTTTCAGTGTCACCGTGCCCCGGGAAATGTTTTCCCGTCGTCATGAGGCCCGTTTCACGTGCGCCGCGGATGTATGCCGATGCAAGCCTTGACACGAGGGCGGGATCTTCACCGAATGAGCGAACGTTGATGATCGGGTTGAGAGGATTTGCATTCACGTCGAGCACAGGTCCGAACGTCACATGCACTCCAACCGCTCGCGCTTCCGCGCCGAGGACGCGCCCGAGCTTGTATGCGAGATCTTCGGAGCGTGTTGCACCGAGCGCCATCACCGGGGGAAAGACAGTTCCGCCTCCCTGCGGAAGAAGCGAAGGAAAGGCGTACATTCCTCCCATACGCATTCCTGGCCCATTCTCCATGTCAGATGTAATGAGCAGCGGAACCTTCGCGATGCGCTGCATATGATTGAGCTTTGCTGCATAGCTCAGCGGCATTCCGATAGAGAGAACAAGTCCGCCGACTTTGTCATCCTGAACCCACCGGCGGACTTCCTCGTATTCCGGTGATCCCACAGGAGCGTACTCGCCTGCAACCCATGGCATGATGAGCTGCGCGACGCGCTCGCGGGGGGAGAGTGACTGGAGAGTCGCCTCGACCCACGCTGAGTCCTGCCGGGTGAGTGGAGTAGAAGCGCCGGGATAGGATGGTCCTGTCAATCGCTCGGCCGCAGGATCGATGGCAGCGTTTCGCGAGATGGACGAGCTTGTCGAAGTGCACGCGGCGGTAGTGACGAGCACTGTAAGAAACAGACCTATTCGCATGGAGTTGGATCGAGTATTCAAATGGCGGCTTGCCAATGGGCGCTGAATTTCACTGAAGTTGTGAAACCAGTTTGACACAGTTGTTACACGGGAATAAGATAGTGGCGCCCTGCGGGGTCCACATCCGTTGAAAAACAGCTCCGTGGAGCAAATGAGCCGACCATCTAGTCCAGCTCAGGCGTCATCTTTTACATCGTTCGGAGGCACCATGCCCTTGCGTCGGTTTTTGGGTTCTCTCGCTCTCGCCCTCCTTTTGTCTCCTGCAATTGCTTCGGCACAAAGTACCGGAACAGTTCGCGGCCGAGTCACTGAATCGAAGTCGAATCTTCCGCTTGCGGGAGTTCAGGTCAGTGTCGACGGAACGAGACTCGGCGCGCAGACCAGCTCTGATGGTACATATACCATCACTGGTGTGCCTGCCGGACCACAGACACTTACAGCGCGTCGCGTAGGTTATTCGCCGCAAAAGGCGACAATTACCGTTGGAGCGAGCGCAACCGCAAACCAGAACTTCACTCTGACGGTTGTTGCGACGACTCTTAACGACGTCGTCGTTACAGCACTCGGCCAGACCACCGCGATGCGCTCGCTCGGAACCGCGCAGCAGGCAGTCACCGGTCCCGCAATCGCCGAAACGCAGCGCGAGAACTTCGTCAATGCGCTCCAGGGTCGCGTTGCCGGCGTTCAGGTCGTCAGCTCATCGGGCGTACCGGGCGCTTCATCCTCGATCACCATTCGCGGCGTCAGCTCGATCTCGGGCAGCAACCAGCCGCTGATGATCATCGATGGTCTGCCGATGGACAACAAGACGCTGAACACGTCTCAGCTCGCATCGGATGCCCCGGGATCAGCGACTGCGTTCTCCAACCGCGGTGTCGACTTCACGAATCGCGCTGCAGATCTCAATCCCGAGGACATCGAGTCGCTCGTCGTTCTCAAGGGCCCAGAGGCATCGGCGCTTTACGGAATCGATGCTGCAAACGGCGCAATCGTCATTACGACCAAGCGTGGAAAGGCAGGCAAGGGCGGCTTCGAGTACAGCAACAGCTTCAAGGTCGAAAGCACCCGGGAGGCTCCTGAGATTCAGCGAGTCTACGGACCGTCGGCAGTCGGAAGCCAGACATTCCTGTACTTCGGCCTTCCGTATCCTGATTCCATTCCTCTCTACAACAACGTCGACGGCTTC
>DASUXX010000379.1:0-4164 GCA_036377755.1 Gemmatimonadaceae bacterium | reverse complement strand
TTCGTTGCGTATGTCGATTACGCCGAGGACCCGTCGTATGATGGGTTGTCGCGTGAAGACGTTATCGAGCTTTTCGCGAAGCCGGGGCTTTCCTATGCGATGATCATCGATGCGCAAACATTGTCCGACACGGAACATCCTCTCCTGGTCATCGATGTCTTCGACGAGGAGCACCCTCAGTTTCGCGCGGTGCCGGCTGCCATCCAGTCGATAGAGAACAATCTCTCGATCGCAAACATGGATTTCGCCGATTTTGCAGATGCTGTCGATCCTGACGGAGTGTTCAGGAACTACCGGTTCGAGCGGTAAAGTCTTAGTAAGCCGCCTACCCGCGCCCACCGCCGCGCAGCATTATTAGCCCCGGTCTAAGAAAGGGCTCCGGCTATGAAAAAGGTCCAGATTCAGGGCGTACATCACATCACGATCGTCGGCTCGACAAAAAAAAGCGCGATCGATTTCTGGCAGGGCGTACTGGGCATGCCGTTCATCTTCGAGCAGCCCAACCTCGGTAACCCGGACGAGAATCACCTGTACTTCGATCCGGGTGATGGACGGCTTCTTACCGTCTTCACGAACGAATCGAGGCAGGATGCCGGCCGTCCTGCGCCGCGTGAAGTCGGATCAGTCGATCACATCGCGATGAACGTGTCACGATCCACTTTCCTCAAGGCGCCGGAGCGGCTCACAGCTCATGGAGTTTCGTTCTACGAGAAGGATCGGGGATTCATGAACTCGATCTATCTCAAGGATCCCAATGGTCTCACTGTCGAGCTCGCGTGCTACAAGTTCGAGACGCCGGAAGGATTTCGAGACGCCGACGTGATGATCCAGGCGCACCGTCTGCGCGTCGAGCGCGGTGACCATCATATCACTGAAGAACATCTTGCTGACGCGATCGAGATGCTGCTCGCAACTCGCGACCGACTCACCCCATAACAAACGCATGCGCAAATCAATCGTCGTTCTTTTTCTCGCGCTCAGCGCAACTGCCGGCGCTCAATCCAAAAACAACAAGAAGGCATCCCCACCACCGGACAGCTCGCGATTGAGCGAGGGGTTACTCGGTGGATTGAAGCTGCGATCCATTGGACCCGCGCTTACGTCGGGCCGGATCGCGGATGTTGTCGTAGATCCGACCGACAAACGAACATGGTATGTTGGTGTCGCAGCAGGTGGCGTATGGAAATCGACCAACGGCGGAATCTCATTCTCGCCCATCTTCGATGGGCAGGGATCGTTTTCGATCGGAGCGCTCTCGTTAGATCCAAACAATCGCAACGTCGTCTGGGCAGGAACGGGCGAGAACAATGTCCAGCGCGTTGTCGCGTATGGCGATGGCGTCTACAAATCGATTGACGGCGGCAAGAGCTGGACTAACATGGGGCTCAAGACGTCGGAGCACATCGGCAGGATTGTCGTCGATCCGCGCAATTCCGACGTCGTGTACGTTGCCGCGCAGGGGCCAGCGTGGCGAGGCGGCGGTGACAGAGGATTGTTCAAGACCGTCGATGGCGGCAAGACCTGGACGAAGGTTCTTGCTGGCGACAATGACTGGACCGGTGTGAACGATGTACAGCTCGATCCACGCAACCCCGATATCCTCGTAGCTACAACGTGGCAGCGACTGCGCCGGGTTTACGCGTTCGTCGCAGGCGGACCGGGCTCCGCAGTCTGGCGTTCAACAGATGGTGGAAAGACGTGGACCAAATCGCAATCGGGATTTCCCGGCGTAGACCTCGGACGCATCGGTCTCGCACGATCGCCTGCCAATCCCGACGTTATCTACGCAATTGCTGAGGCCGCGGATAGAAAAGGTGGCTTTTTCAGGTCGCGCGACGGTGGCGCGAGCTGGGAGAAGATGAGCGGCTATCAGTCAGGCAGTAACTACTATAACGAGATCTTTGCTGATCCGGTCGACGTCGATCGCGTGTACGCGATCGAGCCGATTCTCCAGGTCACTGAAGATGGCGGAAAGACATTCCACCGAGTGGGAGAGCGAAACAAGCATGTAGACAATCACTCGGTGTGGATCGATCCGGACGAGACGACGCACATAATAGTCGGCAGTGACGGTGGCGTTTACGAAAGCTTCGACCGCGGCAAGACGTATCGCTACGTCTCCAACCTTCCTGTTACGCAGTACTATCGCGTTGCAACCGATGAGTCGAAGCCGTTCTACCGGGTATTCGGTGGCGCCCAGGACAACTTCTCCGTTGGTGGACCATCACGCACACGCAACACGAGCGGAATAACGAACGCAGACTGGTTCATCACATCGGGTGGTGACGGATTTGGATCAGTAGTTGATCCTGTCGATCCCAATACCGTCTATGCGCAGTCACAGTTCGGCAATCTCGCGCGCTTCAATCTGAAGACCGGTGACGTGATGGGCATTCAGCCATCTGAAGAACCGGGCACGCCTGGTCCACGGTGGGGATGGGATTCTCCGCTGTTCATCAGTCCACACAATCACAACCGGCTGTACTTCGCGTCGAACCGGCTCTTTGTCTCGAATGATCGCGGTGATTCATGGAAGGTGATCAGCCCCGATCTCTCGCGACTGATCGATCGTAATCGCCTGAAGGTCATGGGCCGGGTGATGGGCGTCGATGCGCTCGCGAAGAATGCGTCCACGACACTGTTCGGCGTGGTGCTGACGATTGCAGAGTCGCCATTGAAGGAAGGACTGCTCTTCACTGGAACCGACGATGGAAAGGTGAGCGTCAGTGAGAACGGTGGCGGGACCTGGCGATCGGTCGATCATGTTCCCGGAGTTCCAGACACTGCGCCTGTCTTCAAGATTCTTCCGTCGCAGCACGACCCGAATGTCGTGTACGCTGCATTCAACAATCATCAGGCCGGCGACTTCAAGCCGTACGTAATGAAGTCGAGCGATCTCGGAAAAACATGGACCTCTGTCACAGGAAATCTTCCCCAGGGAAGTGTGTATTCTCTCGCTGAAGACCACGTGGATCGCAACATCCTGTTCGCCGGAACGGAGTGGGGCCTGTTTGTAACTCGCGATGGCGGCCGCAAATGGCTCCGGCTGAACGGTGGACTGCCGACGATTCAGGTTCGCGATATGACTATCCAAAAGCGCGAGAACGATCTCGTGCTTGGAACGTTCGGACGAGGATTCTACATCCTCGACGATTACACGCCGCTCAGAACGATGAGTGATGCTGCGCTCGCACAAAGCTTCGTGCTGTTCCCGACGAGACCCGCTCCGTTGTACGTGCCGTCGAGCCCGCTCGGACTTCCTGACGCTGTCGGTCCTGCATTTCAGGGGGCGGGATATTACATGGCGGAGAATCCGCCGTACGGTGCAGTGTTCACATACTATATGAAGGAAGCTCTCCAATCGCGGCGCGAGCGGCGGCAGGCAGCGGAGAAGGATCTCGCGAAGAAGGGATCCGATGTGTTCTATCCGCCGTGGGATTCACTCAAGGCTGAAGATCGCGAGGAGAACCCGGCGCTTGTCGTCACGATCAGCGATGCGAATGGAAAGCCGATTCGCAGATTCAACGCACCGTCGGAATCGGGCATCAATCGAGTTGCATGGGATCTAAAGCTCCAATCGCCGAGTCCTGTTACAGGGCCGCCGTATCAATCGGATCCTGACTGGCCGTTCGGCGATCCACCGGCTGCACCCTATGCGCCACCCGGTACGTATCGAGTGAGTTTTGCAACGCGTGTGAACGGTGTGTTCACTCCAATTGGTGAGACGCAGACTTTCCAGGTTGTCGCAATCGACAGTGTCGGTACGCGACGCATTGCGAGCCTTGCTGATCAGCAGCGTATTGCAGATCTCGAAAGATCAGTGCTCGCTCTAAATGAGGTCGTAGGAGAAGCGCTCGGCAGGATGGCATTGTTCAAGAGAGCGATCGATGAGACGCCAACCGCTGACACGACGCTTCAGCGCCGCGTGCGCGTAATGGCCGATCGCCTCAAGGATGCGCAGGAATTGCTCGGCGGTGATCCGACGCTTGGATCGCGCAATGAGACAAGTCCTCCGTCGTTGCTCGATCGCCTGCGCGGAGCAATCGGCTCCAACTGGGGACTGACTCTCGAAGCGCCCACTCCGCAGCAGCTCGCCGAGCTCGAGCTCGTGCGCTCGAGATACGGAGCGATTCTCGCGCAGATCAGGCAGCTCATCGATGTCGA
>DASUXX010000378.1:0-5165 GCA_036377755.1 Gemmatimonadaceae bacterium | reverse complement strand
GGATCGGTCCTCCTAAACAGACAGACGCCGTAGCTGGGACCACTGTTTTTTTGTTCTGGTTCTCACGCAGTTCTGATTTTGGTTGTTACAAAAAAAACGGTTCCCACCGAGAGCATCTCGCGAATATCGAGGACCGATCCGGCGGATCCGCTTAAATCCGCACGATCCGAAGTAAAAACGTCAGGTCCATTCATTTGGCTAAGATTTCGACGGGACTGACTGCGGGCCGTCGCCAGCTACCAATCGACAGCGTCGGCTGCCAGCTACCGGCTTTAAAAAGAAGTTGAAGCAGGGGAAAAGTATCGCTCAATCGCCTTTCTGGTACGTTCCAATCAGCTCGGCCTGCCCCAGAACATGGCCTTCCATAGCATCGAGAACATCCTGCTTTCGTGCGGACGATGACGACAAGCCGCTCAACGCAGTATCGAGAGCAAAGAGTTTGAAGAAATAACGGTGCCGTCCGATTGGAGGACACGGTCCGCCCCATTCCGGCTTGTCCCAGTCGTTGACTCCGGTGACAGCTCCACCGGGCAGGTTTGACTTCCACGCATTCTCTTCGAGCCGGGTAGTGTTTGCGGGGATATTGAAAAGAACCCAGTGAACATAGACCCGCTGCGGTTTTGCAGGATCGGGCGCATCAGGGTCGTCAACGATGAGTGCAAAGGTCTGCGTTCCCTCAGGAGCACCACTCCATTCCAGCGGCGGCGAGCGATCATCGCCTTCACATGTGTATTTCGATGGGATCCTGCCATTGTGATCGAATGCGCTCGAGGTAATACGGAATTCCATAGCAGCCTGCTCCTTTGCAGTTACGCGGAAAAATAAATCGCGCGTCTGAGGCCGCATTGCCTATGCCAGACACCGCCTGGAAGGTTTTCATTTCCGACTGAACGGATATTTCCTAACTTAGGCGCCTGATGAGCGACGTCATGGCACGTCTCACGGGCGCACTCGACACCCGATACCGAATCGGGCGCGAAGTTGGTATCGGCGGAATGGCAACCGTCTATCTCGCGCACGACCTCAAGCACGAGCGCGATGTCGCGATCAAAGTCCTGCATCCCGATCTCGCTGCCGCACTCGGTGCGGAGCGATTTCTTGCTGAGATCAAGACGACGGCAAAGCTGCAGCACCCGCACATTCTGCCGCTGCTCGAATCAGGCGAAGCTGATGGTCTCCTGTATTATGTCATGCCCTATGTCGCGGGCGAATCTCTTCGCACTCGACTCGATCGTGAAACGCAGCTCGCCGTCGACGATGCGGTGCGGATTGCGCGCGAAGTTGCGAGCGCGCTCGACTACGCGCATCGGCACGGCGTGGTTCACCGCGACATCAAGCCTGAGAACATCCTGATTCATGAAGACCAGGCTCTCGTCGCAGACTTTGGAATTGCATTAGCAGTCAGCGCAGCAGGCGGCCCGCGCATGACGCAAACCGGATTGTCGCTCGGCACGCCAGCATACATGGCGCCCGAGCAGGCAATGGGCGAGCGCGCAATCGACGGACGCGCCGACATCTATGCACTAGGCGCCGTTACGTATGAGATGCTTGTCGGAGAGGCGCCGTTCACAGGGCCGACAGTGCAGGCGATTGTCGCGCGAGTGATGACAGAGAGTCCGCGTCCTGTTACAGGACAGCGGAAATCGGTACCGCCGAATGTGAATGCTGCGGTTCTGCGCGCGCTCGAGAAACTTCCGGCTGATCGCTTTCATACTCCGGCAGAGTTCAGCAGCGCGCTCGTCACGTCGAAATTCGACAATCAGTCTGCATCGGCTGCGCGATCAGCAACGGGAAGTGGCTGGCCCGTGCCGCGAGTGATCGTGCCGTGGGCGGTTGCGGCAATTGCCTCCGTCGCAGCGATCGCACTGCTGTTCACCCGAGGCACTAAGAAAACCGATGATGCGCCGCTCTACCTCGCTGTCGATCTGCCGTCGACAGTCGACATATCGCAGACTTTCAATAATGAAGGGCTCGCCATATCCGACGACGGGACACTTCTCGCTATCCCGGCAATCGAGGGGGGGCAGCCGCGGTTGTTCCTGCGAAGTCTTCGCAGCGGCGAGATCGTACCGGTTCAAGGCTCCAATGGCTTGCGTGGCTCAGCCGTGTTTTCAGCCGATGGCCGCTGGATAGCGTTCAATACGGCCAACCGGATATGGAAAGCACCGGTGACTGGAGGAGCCCCAACTGCAATTGGTACGGCAAACTGGGCGCACCTGGCGTGGATCGGGAGCTCGGCAATCGTCTACACGGCGAACTACAACACGGGGTTAAGCAGAATCTCGAGTGAAGGACGTGATACGGCAACGCTCACAGTTCCTGACCGGAAAAAAGGAGAGCTGGGTCACTGGTGGCCTCAGGTGTTACCTGACGGCAACCACCTCCTGTTCACGAATTACACCACACCTGCAGACCAATCGAAGATCGAGATACTCGATCTCAAGAGCGGCAAGCGACAGGTGATAATTGATGGCGGTTACTACGGAAGATATGTGCGCGGGCACCTGCTGTTCGTGCGCGATGCGGGTCTCATGGCTGTACCGATCGATATCGACAATTTCAAGACGCGCGGCGAGCCAGTTCATGTCGCCCTCGATGTACAGATCAATCCGCCAACAGGCTGGGCTGCGTTCGCTGTTTCGCCAAACGGTACACTGGTTTACCGACCAGATGCTTTGAGAAGCGTTGCGCTTACGTGGTCCAACGACAACGGAGATGAGGAGCCAGCGGTCGATTCGATTGGACGCTACACCCACTTTGACGTATCGCCTGACGGAAAACGTATCGCAGTGGTGCGCGACGGAGACGTCTGGGTTTACGAGCGTGGGCGAAAACTTTTTTCGAGACTGACTCGCACAGATCAGCGCGAAGTCAATCTGGTCTGGTCACCTGATTCACGGGAGGTTTTCTATTCCCGCGACCTTCCTCAATACGAAATATTCAAGCGGGCTGCTGACGGGAGCAGGCCAGAGGAAAAAGTGGTGGCATCTCCCAACGATAAACTCGCCAGCTCGGTATCACCCGATGGTCAGGTTCTGCTATACGAAGAAGATGGTGAGACCGCGGACATCATCGGCATATCGCCGAGCGGCTTGCAAGCGACCAGGCGCGTGGTTCTCGGCGGCCCAGGTGGCCAGGGAGAAGGACGATTCTCCCCCGACGGAAAATGGATTGCGTACCAGTCCACCGAATCCGGCGCTTACGAGATATACATTGCGCCGTATCCGGCTGACCGTGGACCATCACGTTTGCAGGTATCGAACGGTGGTGGGCAGGATGCGCGCTGGTCCCCTGACGGAAGAACATTGTATTACGGAGCAGCTGACAAGATCATGCGGGTGCGAGTCGATCTTGCCGCGGGCATCATTGGCAATCCTGAAGTGCTCGGCAAGATTGCTCCTGGGCTCGCGTATACCGTTGCACCGGATGGTCGTTTCCTGGTCGCGAGAATTCATAGAAGCGCCGAAGTTCATGCGATGAAAGTCGTCCTGAACTGGGCGTCCATTCTCGACTCGAAGAACTGATGAGCAATCCCATGGTTAGTGCGCTGCGCACGGTAATGCTGCGAGAGCTCCGCAGTCTCGAGCGTGAGATCTCCTCGTACCCTGATGATGACTCCTTATGGACTGTGCGCGATGGAATCTCCAACCCGGCAGGAAATCTCGCGCTGCATCTCGCGGGGAATCTCCGTCACTTCGTCGGCGCGACTCTCGGTGCTACGGGATACAAGCGCGATCGTGATTCAGAATTCTCGTCGAAAGGTCTGAGTCGCGCTCAGGTCTCAGCGCTGATCAACGTGACAATCCTCGAGCTGTCATCGACGTTCGACAAGCTCGATGATGAGCAGTTAATGCACGAATATCCGCTCGTTCTCCAGGATAGAAACGTTCGCACGCTCGATTTCCTCACGCACCTAGCTGTGCACCTGTCGTATCACCTCGGACAGATCGACTATCACCGCCGTCTTCTCACGAAAAGCTCGATCGCTGCGGACACGATGGCGATACGCGAGCTCACTCCCTTCGAGAGGTAATCATGACCGGAATTGTCATGTTGTGGCTGCCGATCCTCGTTTCAGCAGCGATCGTGTTCGTTGCGAGCGCACTCATTCATATGCTGAGCCCCTGGCATAAAGGAGACTATGTCCGGCTGTCGAATGAAAATGAATTCAGATCTGCTGTCGGCCCACTCGACTTGCCGCCCGGTGATTACATGGTTCCGCACCCACAATCGCGCGAAAATCTGCGCAGTCCGGAATTTCTCGCGAAAGCCAATCAGGGGCCGAACGTGATCATGACTGTCCTTCCCAAGGGCATGCCGGGAATGGGACGCAATCTCGCGCTCTGGTTTCTATATGTTCTGCTTGTCGGTGTGCTGTGCGCGTATGTGGCAGGGCGATCTACTCCGCCCGGCGCAGTATACATGCACGTGTTCCAGCTCGTCAGCACTGTGGCTTTCATAGCGTACGCGGTCGCCCTGTGGCAGATGTCCATATGGTATCGGCGTTCATGGAACACCACGTTCAAGGCGACCGTCGACGGATTGATCTACGGCTTGCTTACCGCCGGAGCGTTCGGCTGGCTCTGGCCCAGATAGCAATCCTACTGAACGGCTCCTGATGATCTGAGCCGCTCGCCAACGAGTGTCATGCTCTGCTTGCGAAGCGCTGCTGCTCGCGGACGCAGCGCTTCGACAACAGGCGCCGGAACGTCCGTCGCGATTTGCGCGAGAGATGCCGCGCGACTCTTGTTCATTTCTTCGACCATCGAAGGTGGCATGTCCTTCGTATTCATCTCCATTTCGATCGGTGAAAGCGCTCCGACTGCCGATGACAAAGCCGTGCGCACGAACTTGTAGCGCTCCGGATCCAGACCTGCTGCGCGGGCGCCGGCTTCGAGAGTGCTCATCTCATTCGCACCTATCATTGCATCGAGTGTATCCTGCGAATTCCTTGCAGCCTTGAGCTTTACGCCTGCATCCTGCACCGCCTTGAGCTCCGCTTCCATCCCGCGCTGCCAGCGATCTATATCCTCTACTGTCACAGGTGCAGCGTTGCCCGTTCCAGGCTGTTGCGCGACGGCTGCATTCGCGGCTGCGGTGTCGACTGCCGTTGCCTGTTGAACGGAATCGGACGACGATGCATCAGCAGAGTCGGTTTTGCTGCA
>DASUXX010000377.1:0-16395 GCA_036377755.1 Gemmatimonadaceae bacterium | reverse complement strand
CTGCATGATCGCTCGCGCCTTCGAATCCTTCTCGAGCGATATGCGCTGCTCGTACCAGTTGATCGCCTCTGCCTCTTCGATCAATGACGTGATCATTCGCGCGAGCGTGCGCGTTTTCTGCGAAAGCTCCTCAGGGGGCTCATGGTATTGCTCGGTGGGCATTGGCGGGTTCTGGGTTCTGGGTTTTTAAGGTTCTGTGTCCTGGGTCATGATGTCACGGGTCATGTGTAACCCGCAACCAATGACATCATGACCCACCACACAAAACCTGAAATACCCGGAACCCACAACCCGGCTACGGCTTGAATAGCGCCCTGAATGCCTGAAGCGCAGCGGAGTGGTAGATCGTCGCATGTGTCTCACCGGGCAGGTTCACGTACTGCCAGCTCAATCCAGTACCCGGCGTGCTCCTGATCGCAGCATCCAGCTTTGATGCAACTTCGGCGAGTCCGGAGTTGGAGCTTCCAGCGAGATATAAGGACTTTCCAGTAAGCTTTTTTCCCTTCAGCATCGTCGCCGCATCTTTGACGAGCTTGCCGTTGTTCCACCAGAGGCTTGGATCGAACGCGATATATGTGTCGAAAAGGTTCGGCTCGAGCATAAACGTCTCTACGACGAGCAATCCAGCAAGCGACTCACCGACGATCGCCGTTTCTGGCGTTGTGCGATAACGGGACTTGATTGCCGGTATCAGCTCCGTGCGAATGAATTCGCGAAACTTCGCCGAGCCTCCGACCTGCGGTGCGATCTTTTTGTCTTCAGGATTATCGGTTGGGCCAGTTGTGTCGCGACGCCGCTGCGTGTTCTCGATACCGACGAGCAGGAACGGCCGCATGGTACCGTTGCTCGTACCCACCTGGATCAGACCTGCGACATGCAGGAAATCCTCGGCCAGTCCGCCATCCGGCATGTACATGACCGGCAATGGCGTGACAGTTGTGTCACCATATATCGTAGGGCGATAAACGTTGATGCGCCGCACCTCGTGCATGACCTTCGAATCGATAGTGAATGTCTCACCAATGACGAGAGGCGCGGATGTCTGTGCTTGTGCGGCTGTGACGATGCACATCGACACAGCCATTGCTCTGAAAATCGATTTCATTGATTACGGCAGAAGGTTGTAGCTGCAAGCTACAATGGCTATTCAGTCCGTGCCGTATGTCGAATGTCCTGATTCCGCAAAATCAGCGGAACGTCATCGTGAAGATGCCGCGCTCGGGAACGCCATTTCTCATGGCCGGAGAGAACCGGGCCTGAGCGATGTAGTCTGCGAGGTCGCGGCGCGTGACTTCAGAGAACGTTCCGGTGTAACGGATGCCGAAAATATCGGGACGCCCGTTAGCGTCGATCGGCACTTCGACCGTTCCGCTCGGCCTCGAGCCGACTGAACGGATCTTCATGTCGCCGTTGCTCCCCACCATCCTTGGAGCAACGACGACGTCACCGCTCGCATTCTTTGCAGGCCCGGCGGCGGACACACTCGTTGTCGCGTTGGAGCACGCAGAAACAGCAATCAAGCCAAGTACACAGACAGCGATTCGGGCATCGCACTGCATTGTGGGAGCTCAGTTTGTGGGGACTACTATAGTGGTGGATTCCTCACATCGCGCAATGTCGGTTCTATAACAGCGAAGTGTCGGTTTTGTATCACAAATGGGCCAGATCGAACACTTCGGGGGTTGCGGAGTCGGGCCGCCGCCACCTGAGTAGAGAGCTCGGGCTGTCTTGACGCGGGAGGCTCATCTAGAGGGAGCTGATTTCCACCCTCAACCCGGTTTCCCCGCACAGACGGGGTCGAACATCCTGTCTCGCGCGTGGATTATCCGCGGCTGGGTCGCGGATGATGAAGTCCTCGCAGTGTCGAGTACGCGTAGCAGCGTGACTGCTCTCCGGCGGCCGTTCGTATATCCGATATCGCCATCGCCAGCCTTCAACGGAACGATCTTCCCGTCGATAATGCGCACGAACGAGGAGTCGGTAAGCAAAAGCAATCGCGGTGCTGCGATTGAGCCGCCCTGTCGATCGAACGCGGCGACTGACAGCGGAGCTGGTGGCTCTCCGAGTCTCATGCACACGTACGGCTCGGCAACGATCTTCTCGATGATAGCGCAGCGCACAAGGACAGTCGATGTAAGCTTGCCCGAGGTGAGCGTGACAGGGGCTATACCGTCGTTGCGACATTGAACTGCGGTACCGTCGCGAATTGCAACGATGGAATCGGCAGTCGTCGAATAGCGAATGACGTCTGCCGGAACTACATCTCCTTTCTCGTTAACAACGTGCGCATCGAGCGGCTCGAGCATTGTCGTGTTGACGGTCACCGTATCAGCACTGGTGGCAATGCGAGCAGGAGTGTTGTCGGCACACCCGACGCTTGCCGTGAGCAGTATCACTGATGCAATCGCGCGTTTCGCGACTATCGTGCAGAAGACAGATGACATGGCCAGATTAATTTACAAACGTATGCGATCGTTGAGCGTGGTTGCGCTGTTGTTCAGTCTCGCGTGCCGGCCGGGGATCAACTATGCAGACCCGGCTTCACCACGTTATGCAGACATCGCGAGCGTGGTCAGTGGATCCCGGACCGGCGATACGCTTCGCGTTGTCTCGTTCAACATCGAGTATGCGCGCCAGACTCGACGCGCAGCAGAACTGCTGAGCGCCGATCGTAACCTGCGCGACGCCGACGTCATTCTCGTTCAGGAGATGACTGCACCCGCAACGAAATTCCTGGCCGCGTCGCTGCACATGCGGTACGTGTACTATCCGGCGATATACAATCGGATCATGCGGCGTGACATAGGCAACGCGGTGATGTCGCGGTGGCCAATTGAGGAAGACACGAAGATCATTCTGCCTGGCAGGTCGCGGTATGCGAAGACACAGCGGACGGCGACTGCGGTGACGATTCGTGTTAAGGGGCAGCAGATCCGGATTTACTCGACCCATTTCGGCACGCCTGCCGACCTGGGGTGGAAGGGGCGCGTTGCGCAGCTGCGGCGAATCCTCGACGACGCATCGAAGTATCCAGCTGTGATCATTGGTGGAGACATGAACAGCAAGGACATCGGCAGAATTGCGCGCGAGGCTGGTTATCTATGGCCGACCGATACGATTCCACAGAGCAACGCCTTCGGCAGGTTCGATCATTTCTTCGTCCGGGGTTTGGTCACGCCAGCCAAAGGTGGAACCGGTACCCGACGTGTGCCTCGCTCGATCAGCGATCACAGTCCAATCTGGATCAGGCTGATACGGAAATAGACTCCAGGCCGCCGCAAGCTAGTTCCAGAACCGGTCTGCAAATGAATCGATACGATCCTTGGGGACGAGCGCACCCTGCGAATCGTTTGCGAAGAACATGATTCCGTCGATCTCACTCCGATAATCGACCGCCGTCTGCTCGAGTCCGTCCGTGCACCACCAGTAGTCGTGCATCGACCTGTAATTGTACCAGGGATCGACATAGTCGAGGGTGGCAAGAATCCGCGGACCGCCCTGAATCGAAAGCTTGCTGGTGAGATTGTCAGTGTAAGGCAGAGTTCTTATGGTCACGCAGAAACCTGATGCAATCAGATAATCGAAGTTCTGATAACCGGTGGACGGAAAGCTGAAGGTATCGCGCTCTACCTGAATGTTGTTGTATGAGTCGAACCACATGAGCTGCTTACCGGCGAATACGCCGTGAGTGTAGTCGAGAAAGCTCTGTATCGCCTCCGCTTCTTCTATTGAATAGCCCGGACCGTCGCCATCGTGCCAGCGGCCACGTGTCCCCAGCTGATTGTCGAATAGAATTCCGTCGAATCCAACATCCTTGAGATACGCTGCAGTTTGATCTGCGAGAAACTCCCCGCAGGTGGTTCCTTCCGCGATGCCATCCGGACGTGTCGCAAAGCGGCGTTGATCCGCGCGCAGCCGGGCACGAATGTCGTACATGCCCCACGCATTCGCTGTGCATTCCGGATGGGCTACGTACTTGAAATCGTTGCTGACGGTGAACTCGCCGCCGGAATCGATATGATCGAAAATCTTGAGGGTGATCTTAGCGCGAGCAGCCGCTGTCCTGAACGCAACTATGATTCGCTGGAGCTGCCCATAGTCGAGTGTGGCCTCCGAAATCGGCACGAAGTTCGTCGTTCGAGCCCATTCAATCCTGTCATCCCAGTATTCGCGGCCACGATAGCCAAGAATGTGGTCGCTGTTGCCGACGGCGAAGATGACGACCGTCTCCGATGCGTGAGACGTTAGTGATTTGTAGTGCTCGAAGAATGACGCGATCGCAGCTTCGGGATGATCGAAGTCCGGCAGGATCTTCGGAGTGACGAGAAGCACGATTGACTGCGGCCGCATCTTCGGCCCGGTGGGTGAATCTCCGCATCCATTTGAGAACATCACCGCCAGCAATGCAACCGATATTCGGAATAGATACCCGCGAGCATTCGCTCTCATGGACCCTATTATCGGCCTTGAGCGAATTTTCGCAATAATCAATCGAGCGCTGAGCTCTCACCCCACCTGAGCAAGCGATACCGGCTGATCCACGATGCACTGTTTCCATAATGCCGTACGCCAAGGCCGCCGCCATTCATGTGAACGACATCGGTCAGCTCCCCGACTTTATTCATGTCGAAAAACACGCGAAGAGTATCGCCAGAGACCGCGAAACCGACAACGTGAGAGACACCGCGTGGCCACGTGACGTCCTTTCGCCAGAGCGACGTAAACCCAGCCTGCCCTTCACCGGTCCGTCTATAGATCTGCAGATTGTCGACATTCCGCGGAGACGGTGCCTGATCATCACGAATTGCAAGAAGGTAGTAATGCTCATTATCCGCGAATCGTAGAACAAGGCCACCATCATCGACTGAATCCACTACGGCCTCGATGAACGCATCAGGCAGTACAACGTTCTTCCGGATCAGAACGCTGTGAAGTGCAATACCGTTTCCGTCGAGTGAGTTATTTCCGAGCGACCAGGGATTTCCCTGGTCGGAATAGTTGACGTAGCGGGATAACGCGCCCGCGCCGAACGTGTCTTCGCCGAGGGACCTCGGGCCGGTGGAAGTTCGACATGCTGCAAGAAACAGCAGCGCAAATAGCGTAATCTTCATGCACTCAATATGACTATGGACAGTATGAATCTGGAAATATGCGGCGCCATGCTGAATGGCGTTCCGAGCGACATCTCCATCAGCAACGGTCGCATCGAGAGGATCAACGCTCACGACCCAATGGCACCGACGCGTGAGTCACGAGTGATCGACGCATCGGGACTCCACGCATTTCCTTCATTCCGCAATGCGCATACTCACGTTGCGATGGTGCTGTTCCGTGGCTACGGCGACGACATGCCGCTAATGCAATGGCTGCGAACTCGCATCTGGCCTGCCGAAGCACAGCTGACCGAAGACGACGTCTACGCCGGCGCCCGGCTCGGCATACTCGAGATGATCCGCGGCGGAACGACATTCTTCAATGAGATGTACTGGCATCGCCCTGCACTGTTGCGAGCTGCAGAAGAACTTGGTGTGCGTGCAATGATCGGGCAGACGATCATCAATGCAGGCGGCGAAGAATTATTGAATCAACAGAAGAAGGAACTCGAGCGGCTAGCTGCAGAAGAACCGGTAAGCCCGAGCGGACGCGTGAAGTTGTGCGCTGCACCACATTCCATTTATACTGTCAAGCCCGATGAGCTCCGCTGGATCGCCGGGATTGCCGAAAAGTATGGGCTTCTGGTGCACATTCACCTTTCTGAGACTCAGGAAGAAGTGGACGATTGCATTCGAATCCACGGGTGTCGCCCCGCAAGACTTCTCGAGCAAATCGGTCTCGTGAACTCGAACCTCATTGCTGCACACGGACAATTCCTGGACGACGATGAGCTCGATATGCTCGGGAAAGCAGGCGCTGCAATTGTCACTAACCCTGCAGCGAACCTGAAGCTGGCGACCGGTGGGATCTTCCCCTACACAAAGGCACGAAGCACCGGCATTCGCGTTTGCCTCGGCACCGACGGCGCGGCGTCAAACAATACATTGAGCATGATCGAGTCGATGAAGCTTGCTGCGCTGCTGCAGAAGCACAGGGAACACAGTGCTGTTGCACTACCTGCGACAGAAGCACTCGACATGGCAACGACCACACCAGCCGAGGTATTTCACGAGGGCTCAGGTATGATCGAAGCCGGCGCTCCAGCGGATCTGGTTCTGGTCGATTTCTCCGCTCCCGAGACACAGCCGCTGCACGATCCGGTGTCGCAGCTGGTTTATGCGGCGAATGCATGGTGCGTGCACACGACAATCTGCGATGGGAAGGTCCTGATGCATGGCAGGATCGTAGAAGTTTGCGATGAACGCGAAGTCATCGAGCACGCGAACACTGCAATTCGAGGAGCGTTGAGCCGGGTTAGCAGGAACACAGCATAACCAGCGGGTTGTGGGTTATATATCTACCGAACATTCTTGTTGAAGAACGCAACTGTTCGATCCCACGCGAGCTTCGCTGCAGCCGCATCGTAACGCGGCGTGGTGTCGTTATGAAAACCATGCTGAGTTCCCGCATACAAATAGCGCTCGTATTTCACGTTCGCGGCCTTGAGCGCTTCCTCGTATGCGGGCCACGCCGCGTTGATGCGCGGATCATTCTCGGCTGACTGGATCATCAATGGCGCCTTGATCTTCGGCACATCCTCGAGATTTGGAGGAGATCCATAGAACGGAACTCCCGCAGCGAGATCATCGCCCATGCGCGTGGCGAGATAATTCACCATACCGCCACCCCAGCAGAAGCCAACCGCGCCGATCTTTCCCGTTGACTGCGGCTGCTGCTTGAGGAAACCGGTCGCTCCGATGAAGTCCTCACGCGTCGTCGCCTGATCCAGCTTGGGAAAGAGCTCACGAGCCTTGTCTTCATCACCGGGGTAACCGCCAAGCGGAAACAACGCATCAGGAGCAAATGCAACGAAGTTCGCGAGCGCAAAGCGACGTGCGACATCCTCGATATGCGGATTGAGCCCGCGATTTTCGTGAATCACCAGTACACCTGGAAGCTTTCCGCTCACCTTTGCCGGGCGAACGAGATATCCGCGCATCTTTCCGGATCCATGATGCGAATCGTACTCCTTGTATTCGGCAACGATGCGATCATCGGTCGGCTTCACCTGCTGCGCCTCGAGAAACTTCGGACTGAGCTGATCGAGCAGCATCGCCGCAGTCATGCCACCAACCGCGAATTTCGCCGCCTTGTCGAGAAAGGTCCGCCTGTCGATTCCGCCATGCACATAGGCGTCGAAAAGCATCAGGAGCTCCTGGTCAAAATCGTGCGCGGTTTTCATTTCCATCTGTGCAATCCTCGAAAGCGGGTGAACGTCTCTAAAGTTGCATGTATATTCGCACCGTGGCGAGCCGACGATTCCCATGGGCCACATGGTCCAACGAACGACTTCTCCAGCTTCGCATCAAAGATCTGGGCCTCACTATCGAGGGAACCTGGCTCGAGCCGCGCATAGATGCGCTCTATGAAACGCTGGAGCGCCGCGGGTTCCGCATGCGTCCGCACATCTGGCTCTCCGAGGAATGGTTCTCACCACTCGGCGTACCTGGGTTCGCTATTCCATTCTATCTCGCGCATCCCAGACTGATCCGGCTGGAGCGCAGCCAGATGCTCGATGTCGAAGGCGGAACCCGCGATGAGTTCACTCGCATCATGCGACATGAGACCGGGCATGCAATTCAGCATGGGTATAAGCTCCAGCGGCGGCGCGAGTGGCAGCGACTCTTTGGCAGATCCTCGCAGCGATATCCGGAGTACTATCGGCCCAATCCTGCAAGCAAGCGTTATGTGCAGCACCTGAGACTATGGTATGCGCAAAGTCATCCCGACGAAGATTTCGCGGAGACGTTTGCAGTATGGCTGAGGCCGCGCGGGGAATGGCGCAAGCGTTACGCGGGATGGCCTGCGTTGAGAAAGCTCGAATACGTCGATGAGCTCATGAGCGAGATTGCAGATGCACGTCCACTCGTGCGCACGCGCGAGCGCATGGATCCGGTCACGAGACTCACCAAGACAATCGCGCAGCATTACGCCGAGCGTAAGGCAAAGTATACGGAAGTCCTGCCGGATATTTATGATCGCGACCTGAGGCGACTTTTCTCAGATTCGCCATCGCATCGCAATCAGCCGCTCGCGTCAGCGTTCCTGCGGCGCAACCGGACAGAGATCAGGCGCATGGTCGCTAAGTGGACTGGTGAATACGAATTCACGATCGACGTCGTGCTCGGGCAGATGATCCGCCGATCCCGCGAGCTGCGCTTGCGCGCAGTAGGTGGAGATCGCCAGCTCAGGATTGATTTCGCCGTTCTGCTGACTGTTCAGACGATGCACACCCTCTATAGCGAACGCCGCAGGGACTGGATAGCGCTATGAAAAAACTGCGTGTCCTCGTGCTGATGCATCCGTCTCATGTGCCACCCGATACGCTGGATGGGCTGTCGCCACAGGAAGCTCTGGCTCTCAAGGCAGAGTTTGACATCGTTCAGTGTATACGCAAGCTCGGCCATGAAGCACGCCCACTCGGCGTGCAGGATGAGTTTCTGCCGATCCGCGATGCAGTCGAGGAATTCAAGCCGCATGTCGTATTCAACCTGCTCGAAGAATTTCACAGCAACATGCTGTTCGATCAGAATGTCGTAAGTCTGCTCGAGCTGCTGCGGGTTCCTTATACCGGCTGCAATCCTCGTGGACTCGTGCTGGCACGCAGCAAGTCACTTTGCAAGAAGCTGCTTCACTATCATCGGATTCCTGTTCCCGACTTTCTCGTCATTCCGCTCGGGCACCGCACGCGCCGTCCAAAGAAGCTTGGATTTCCATTGATTGTGAAAAGTCTCATGGAGCATTCGTCGTATGGAATCGCGCAGGCATCAGTAGTCGATGATGATGAGAAGCTTTCCGAGCGCGTTGAATTCATTCACGAGAGCGTTGGCACCGATGCAATCGCGGAGCAGTTCATCGAAGGCCGCGAGATATATGTCGGTGTGCTTGGCAACGACAGACTTGTTGCGCTGCCTCCGATAGAACTGGTGTTCGAGAAGATGCCTGCGAACGCCGCGCTTATTGCGACTGCAAAGGTGAAGCACGACGTCGCATATCAGGAGAAACGCGGCATTGCTTTAAGAGCTGCCGAAGGTCTCGAGCCGGAAGTGAGGGAGCGAATAGCGCGACTCGCAAAGAGGATCTACAAGACGCTCGAGCTCGATGGTTATGCGCGCATTGATTTCAGGCTCAGCTCAACGGGAGTTCCCTATTTTCTCGATGCGAACCCCAATCCCGATATCTCGGATGGTGAAGAGCTTGCGTCTGCAGCCGCACTGATCGGAATGAAATACGGCGATCTAATATCGAGAATTCTCAATCTCGGGTTGAGGCGCGGGGTAATCAGCGCTTAATTATTTAGTATCGCCCTGATACTAATAGTCACTACGGCGGCAGGCTCGCGATTGGTGCAAACGAAGCTTCCAGCCGCAGCATCATCTAAGCATCAGGAATCTCCGGCTCTACAAGCTGCGCGAGCAGAGTCAGCGATTCCTGCCATCCCAGGTAGCATGCCTCGGCAGGAATTGCATCGGGAATTCCTTCCTGCGTGATGTCCAGCTCGGTCCCGAACATGCCAGCCTTGAGAGAAACCGTGACATGCATCTCTCCGGGGAGATTCGGGTCGTCGAACGTGTCGGTGTAACGGATCATCTCGTTCGGCTTGAGCTCCGTATATGTGCCGCCAAAGGAGTGGCTGTTTCCCGTCGAAAAATTGGTGAACGACATCTTGTACGATCCGCCGACGCGCGCATCATTGCTATGCACCTTACCCGTGAATCCGAAAGGTGGAAGCCACTTAGCCTTCGCGTCGGGATCGAGAAACGCGCGGTAAACGCGCTCAGGCTTGGCTTTCAGGACTCGATGCAGGTGAATCGTACTCGGCATTTGCTCCCTCCACGGTTTCGTCCCCAACGAATTTACGCTCCTGAGAAGTCCTGCGCCTATTCTGAGCCAAGTCTGAGCCGTTCCTGATCCGCGCTGTTGAACTTGTCGCATGTAAACCGCGCGATCGGCATGCCGACGCGCATCATGCTACTTGTACAGGAGGTTCCAGATGTTTTCGCTCCCCTGGGCACGAGCGCGCTGCATTGCGGTCGCCGGCTTCACATCAATCGCCGTTGTTGCCTGTGACAATCCTGAACGGCCCGTATATGACCTCGTGACAGTTCATGTGAGTGTCAGCGGGAGCGACATCGACGAGTCGTTTGAGATCAGATGGGCAGCATCGAGCATTTCGGTGACAGCCAATGCGAGCTCGACCGTTCGGCTCCCACGGGGACCGAATACAATCGAGCTTGCAGGCGTTGCAGACAATTGCATCGTTGAAGGACCTGAGAAGACATCGATCGATGTCGGTACCGAAGATTCGGCTAAGGTCGTCTTCAACGTTGCGTGCGCAGCAACCGGAATCACGATCGACACACGAACGGGCGGGCTCGACATTCCATCTCTCTTCCAGCTCGTAATACCGTCAGTGAAGACCGCTTCTGTTGGCGCGAACGATCACTACAGTGTCAGCCGCATGGCAGCTGGGCGATATCAAGTCAGACTGAGCATCGCTGCTCCGCACTGCAGCGTCATCGGCGACTCGATAGTTGCAGTCGACGTAGTGAATCGGCAGATGACCGCCGTGACCTTCAACGTCCGGTGTATCGTTGAAGGACTAACTGGTGCAATCGCCTACGTCGATGGCGCGAACCTGTTCATCCGTGACCTCGACAGCGCGAACGCGAGACAGCTGGTGCGCGGATGGAATCCATCATGGTCGCGCGACGGAACGAAAATCGTCTATTCGCTGACCGAGTGTGATTACTACTCGTACGAGTGTACCGGATCGCTCGCCTTTGTCGATATCCTGTCCCGCGAGGTCACGCTGCTCACCAACTCGAGCGGGTATAACCCTGACTGGTCACCAACCGATGATGTCATTGCATACAGCGACGCAGCAACTGCGAGATTACATCTCTATGACGTCGCAACTGGAACGACTACAATGCTCGACACGCCGAACATGCTGGCGTTCCACCCCTCCTGGTCACCCGATGGAAAGAAGCTTGTTGCACAATGTTTCTCACCTGGAGCCCAGCCGCCGCGTCTTTGTGTAATGAATCGCGATGGGAGCGATGTAACATTTCTCACTACAGGCCAGTATTCAGCCGAGCCGGTATGGAGTCCCGATGGGAGCCGCATTGTATTCGTAACTGTGGGCTCGAGCTCCATGGTCAATGTCATCAACTCTGATGGAAGCGGTCTTCGTGCAATCGTCGGAGGCTACAGTCCATCATGGGCCCCCGACAGCAGGCACATCATCTTCTGGGATGGAAGTGGATTGTTCACAATAAGCGATACCGGGCTTGGGCTCAGACGTGTGACCTCCGGGCGTCACTTCTCTCCGTCGTGGCGTCCATGAAACGCAACCGCATTGACAAAGCTTCGCACTCGCTCTTCGTCGGTTTCTTCCCACACGCCATCATCGTGTGGTAATGGCTTGCGCACACTTACTCCGGTGCGTTCTGCATGATGCGCGCTGTGCGCGAGCTTTGTGAGGCGAACGTGGACCTCCCTGACTCCTGACATCGACAGAACATCCTGGACGTTGTGGTCGCGGATTCCACCTCCGGCAATGACAGAGATGCGTGACCCGGCCTGCCGGACGAGATCATCGATGACTCCTGCCCCTTCAACTGCAGTGGGCGCTCCTCCAGAGGTGAGAACACGCGCTGCTCCGGCATCGATGATTGCTTCAAGTGATGACGGAAGGTGGAGCGAAAAGTCAAATGCTCGATGAAATGTAAGCGGCAGGCCGCGCGATGCCTCCAGCAGATCCCGAAGCAAATCGATATCGATAGTACCATCAGGTCGCAGGCAGCCAGTCACTATACCGTCCACTCCGAGCCCACGGGCGATGACAACGTCACGCCGCATGACTTCGGCTTCGTGATCCGAATAGACAAAGCTGCCGCCGCGTGGACGGATAATTACGAACACAGGAATCGACACTTTGTCCCTGCACGCGGCGATCATGCCCGCACTTGGTGTCGTTCCTCCATCGAATAACGCAGCGCACAGCTCCAGCCTGTCGGCACCGCCACGCTCAGCCGCTAGTGATGAAGCTACTGAGTCGACGCACGCTTCGACGACAATGCTCACATTGGCTTAGCTCGAAGCCATGTCGAATCTCTTTGCAATCTCAGCATCGCTGAGCTGAGTGTTATAAAACGCAATCGCATCGAGACGCCCCGCATAAAGTGGAACACCACCGCCGGCGACAGGCGCGTGACCGCCTGCAAATCGCAGTGTCGTTGCTTTCTGCGATGTCACGTTCTCGTATGAGAACACGGTCGTGATCTTCTCCTCGACCTTTGCGGTTTTCAATACCTGCGAACGCAGTCGGATCGCCAGACCCTGCCCCGAGACGACGCCGTGCCGGAACACGATGTGACGCCATTCGTCTGGCGCGCCGTCGACAGGCTGGATAGCAATCTCGGTTTGAGTGGATCCGGTGCCGGAATAGACGCGCGCGTATATCTGCTGATGGGTCTGGCCTGCAACCTTCAACATTCCAATCTCAAATCCCTGCTGCTGCGCGACGGATTCGAAATGATGAGAGCTGACGAGAACACCGCGATCAGCACCGAGAGTCGGATCAGGCTTTGCCCACAGCTCGATGGTGAACTCGAGACCAGGACCAACGTTGAGCGGCGCCTGGAATGGAACCTCGATGAACGCTTCAGTGCCTGCAAATTCTGCGGCGAGATCAGTGTTGTCTTTCGCGAACAGCACGCCCTGCTTGCCCACACCAAAGCTGCCTGCACCTAACGGTGTGCCTGCCGCATTCGTATACACGCCGTTTGCCATCGGCTTGAGCGGACCAGACACTTCGGCGACTGTTCCCTGCGCTTCATTCAACGGCCAGTACGCGAGAAATCCAAATGCGTTGATCACCAGCTCTTCATAAGTCGGAGGTCGGATAACCGGGTCGATTGGTGACTTGATCTTCGTCGCTGGATTTTTCGATACCGCTTTCGGCGGATTGTCCACTTGTTCCGGCACTGGGTCGCCTTCAGGCAGCGTATCTGCCGACGCAGGCAGAATCCCTCCGCATCCAACAAAGCCGACGAGCGCGACTATCACGAAGACCAGCACAGGCGTCAGCAGGAGAAATGCATCATTCATGGGCCGTGTCCTCCCGTTCTTCTCCTGCGTCCATGATGACTCCGCTGCCGCTGATCTGAAGCGTCGACGGCCACATGCTTACTCCAAACCGCCGCGCAATTTTCCCATTCTCATCTGCAACGATCATCGCGTCGGGCAAGAGCTCGCGCATGCGCTCCGCATCTTCGCGCGTGCCTCCATCGAGAACAAAAACCCGCATCTGCTCCGATCTGCCACGATTGCTTTCCGCAACCGAGCGCAGCGCGGCTTCGGATGACACCGAGTTTTTCCTGATAAAGCTCACTACAGTTTCGATTCCAAGTCTCTCGAACGGGGGCGGCGGACACGCATCCTCCATTCTCGAGAGACGGCCAATGACATCGGATTCAAACGCGTACGGAAGTATGCGCTCCCCGGCAATACCGCCGCTCGTCGTATGCATGATCGCAGGCGGTGGACTGCGAAGCAGATAGTCGTCGAGTACTGAAGACAAATCGCGCGCGGCAATGTATCCGCTGTGCATCCACGTAACTCCTCCCGTAGGAGTTACAAGCCGCCATTCCACTCCATCCCGGTCTTCCATCCGCAACGCTCTCGCCCATGAGCTCTCGACGTCTTCGTTAACGACGAGCGGAGCCTCGATCTCCGCAGCGAGAGTTCGCAGATCTTCGAGCATCACTGGCTGCGCTTCCATCAGGCGCTTCTCGTTGAACAGCACGAGCACGACGAGACCTGCATCTCTTCTGCGTGAATTTGCAAGCCCATCGCGTATCGAGGCCGCGACTTCATTATTCCACGCGTTGCCTGCGCGAATGATCAGCGTATTTGCACCGTGACTGTTCGATCTGTCTGCATTCACCTCGTGCACCGCAACCTCGGCAACCGGTCCAATTGGATCGCGCGGACCTGGTGCCCATTCACGAAGGAACAACCTGTCAGGAGTTGCAAGCGCGAGATCGAATCCAAACTTTCGGCATTTGCGTGAAACCGTGATCTCCTCGGGCTCGCCAGTTACTGCGTGCACTCGTGTTCCAGTGACAACGAGACAGACCTGTCCCATTCCATCGAGGCCGGGCAGCGGTTGATTGACGCCGAGTGTTATGCCGAACTGGCCTTGTCCCTTTGCTGCTGGTCTTCGCAGCACGTACCTGTCGCCAAGAGTTTCAAAGCCCGGCTTGCCGCCATAGTTGAACCACTTCCATGACCAGTTGAACGAATCGATCGAGCCACCGGGAATCCAGCTGTTGAATGCCGCGTATCCATTCTTCACGCCATTGAATCCAAAGCTGATATCAGGCGCGCTCCTCGGCGACACTGTGATATTGCCGCGAACAATCGCGCCATCCGCAGTGAAGACAGCGTCGGTGAAGAAGACGTCAGACAGCTCATCCATTGTCTGAAGCTGATTGACAAGCTCTGTCTTGCGATTCGCGATGCTCACATCACCCGTCATCCCACTTGCGGCGTTGGTGAGCGCAGTCGCAACGCTGCTTTGTATCTGTGAGCGCGCGAACATCTCTATCACGGCGCCGAGGAAACCGGGAACGTTGACGATCGCTGTTCCGAACGGCGATGCAGTGAACTCCTCGATGCTGCCGTCGAACCTGATCAGCATTGTCTGTGTGACATCGAAGTCGAAATTGAGATACGACTTCTGAGTTCGTGCCTGACCATGCAGCGAAATTTCTATGAGTCCACCCGGAAGTGAGGTTCCCATCATCGGGGGCAGTCCGCCGATCCACTTCGCCGACGCGGCCGAGATTGTAATCGACCAGTCGATGTTCGCGCCGGCGATATCCACGTCTCCCCAACTGCCGAGATCGAGACCGGCTTTGCCACGGAAATGAAACACTGTGCGGAACGACTGCCGGAACGCGTCGAGCTGCTCCTGCACCTTGCGCATGATCACATCGCGATTGATTCCGATCGCCACGTCTCTTCCGCCGAGGATGTTCTGCGTGATGCTGTCGATTTTCCCCTGAGAAGGATCGCCGCTCAATCCGATTGGAACTGCAACGAGCGAGTTTCCAATTCCAGGATTGAGACTGCGCATTGCTCCCTGCCGGAAGCGTTTGGAAACCTTGTGAGGAGTGGCTTTGAACCTTGTTGCCAGCAGATGTCGCGCGAGTGCTGTTACTCTCGCGTCCGCTGTGGCGGGATCGATTGACGCTTGCGTCGCTGTGATGATTGAAACGTCATCGACTGCGGTTCCGGTGAAAGAGACAGTATCGCGCTCCACACGGACCCACAGATATTCGCCGGTGATCTTCTCCCAGCCGAAACAGTTGGGATCGACCATCTCGACGCGGTACTGTGCTCGTACCGTTCCGTGAATGAATTCCGGAAGCGGTACGGAGCCAGCGTCGGGCGTGTAACGTGCGCGCACCGGAACTTCAATCCAGAATCGATCGCTCACTCCGTGGATGAGCTCGATGCGCGGCGTGCCAAGCTGCGCTGCAACCCAGCCGCGCATTCCGTCGATTGGATCCGGATCTCCGACACGCATCTGCATCGAGTGCGGAAATGTCGGAGTATCCGGATTCGCACCGGCATTCTGGTGCATGCTTGCCAGAAGCCGGTTCACGGTGGCTCCGCTTACCTGCAGAACCGCTTCGAAGTCACCCGTCAGTGGGTTTGCCAACGTGCCACCTCTTACAGCTGGAGACTATTTGCCGAGTGTTTCCTTGATGCGAGCGAGGTGATGCCAGCTATGCCGCAGGGCGTGATCCTCGATCACGAACTGCGCGGTGACCGGTGCATCGAAGCTCAATCCAAAAGGCGCAGCGGTGTCGAGCTGTTCATCGGTCATCTGCCTTACTGCGGCTGCGGCTTCACTGCTGTTCTTTCTGAGAAGGGCGAGTGCGTCAGCTTTTGAGACGGTCGCGTTATCGTTTGCGTGGCCCGCATTCATGTTCTTCACAACATCCCAGGTGACATCGCTCATTGCCTTGCCGCTTCCGATTGCCTGCGCGAGCTGAACTTCGATTGGATATACGCTCGCTACATGATGCACGATGACATTGACGGGGCGGCCGTCACGATGGGGTGCAACCGGAGTCGTCCAGTCCGAATCAGAAAGTCCCTCTGCATATGATGCAAGGTTGGCTGCCCCTTCTTCGATTCTCTTTGCAAGTGCTTCAGCGCGTG
>DASUXX010000376.1:0-8340 GCA_036377755.1 Gemmatimonadaceae bacterium | reverse complement strand
CACGCACGGACAAAACCACTAAGAGCAAAAACAGACCAAAAAACAAAAACGAAGAATTGAGTTTTGTTCATCGCATGTGCGACTGGCTCTCCATTTCGTCCGTGAGTGTCCGTGAGTGTCCGTGAGTGTCCGTGAGTGTCCGTGCCTACCCTGGGTTTTCGGTATGGACCGGTCCAATCGGTGAGGATCGGTGTCTACCCCGGGTTTGGCGTTTCCTGGCCTATCCCGCAAATCCGAGGTCAAAGCAGTTGAGCTAGTGCCGCAAAGCCATGGAATTTCGTAACTTGCACGGTTCAATGAAGCGAAAAGACGCTCTCGATTACCACTCCTCCGGACGACCAGGAAAAATCGCCGTCGTTCCGACCAAGCCCCTCACAAACCAGCGCGATCTCGCGCTCGCTTACTCTCCCGGAGTCGCCGAGCCCTGCCTCGAGATCAATAAGAACCCCGAGGATGCCTACAAGTACACAGCCAAGGGCAACCTCGTCGCCGTCGTAACAAATGGTACCGCTGTGCTCGGCCTCGGTAACATCGGGGCACTTGCTGGAAAGCCCGTCATGGAGGGCAAAGGGAACCTCTTCAAGCAGTTCGCAGATCTCGACGTTTTCGATCTCGAGGTCGGTTCAGAGAATCCCGATGACGTCATCAAGTTCTGCCAGCTTCTCGAGCCAAGCGTTGGCGGCATCAATCTCGAGGACATTCGCGCTCCAGATTGCTTCTATATAGAAGAGAAGCTGCGCGAGACGCTCCGCATTCCGGTTTTTCACGACGACCAGCACGGCACCGCGATCATCTCCGGTGCCGCACTGCTCAACGCACTCGAGATCACCGGTAAAGAGATCTCGGAAATAAAATGTGTCTTCTCGGGAGCGGGCGCTGCCGCAATTTCCACAGCGGAGCATTACGTCCGGCTCGGAGTAAAGCGCGAGAATATCCTTCTGACCGACCGTGCGGGAGTGGTGTACGCAGGGCGCGCCGGTGAAATGGATCCATACAAGGCGCGCTTCGCTAACCAAACCTCAGCTCGCACGATCGCCGATGCACTCGTCGGTGCTGACGTCTTTGTCGGATTGTCAGTTGCCGGTGCCGTGTCACAGGAAATGGTTTCGCGAATGGCGAAAGACCCGATTGTCTTCGCACTCGCCAATCCCGAGCCTGAGATTCTGCCCGATGATGTGCGCGCAGTCAGACCGGATGCAATAATCGCGACCGGTCGGAGCGATTATCCGAACCAGGTAAATAACGTCCTTGGATTTCCGTTCATCTTTCGCGGTGCACTCGACGCTCGCGCGACGCAGGTGAACGAGGCAATGAAGATGGCTGCGACACGCGCGCTTGCTCTTCTGGCAAAAGAAGAGGTTCCGGAAAGCGTATCGCGACTCTATGGCTTGAGCTCGGTGAAGTTCGGCCCCGACTATCTGATTCCCTTCCCGTTCGATCCACGAATTCTTCTCTGGGTCGCCCCGGCTGTTGCATGGGCCGCTGTCGCAACCGGCGTCACGAACGAATTCATCGACCTCGACGATTATCGCGAGAAACTGGAAGCACGACTTGGCCGCGCACGCGGCGTCATGCGGGGAATCATCAATCGCGCTGTGCGCGACCCTCGCAAAGTCGTTTTCCCTGAGGGCGAAGAGCCGAAAGTCATTCGCGCAGCGCAGGTTATCGTCGACGAAGGAATCGCCGAGCCGATTCTGCTTGGCAATCCGGAGAACATTGCGCGCATCGCAAAACAGCACGCGATCCCGCTCGACGAGATCGCTGTCGAAGATCCGGCCAACTCACCGCTCCGCGACAAATACGCCGAGTACCTGTGGAATCGCCGCCAGCGCAAGGGATTGAGCCGGGGCGAAACGCATCAGCTGCTTTTCAACGGAAACTACTTTGGTTCCGTTATGGTTGCCCATGGCGATGCAGACGCGCTCGTATCGGGCGTCAACATGCATTATCCCGAAACGATTCGACCGGCACTTCAGGTAATCGGCGCGCATCCCAAGGCCGAAGTGGTAAGCGGCCTCTACATGCTCGTATTCGACAAGCATGTTATTTTTTGTGGAGATACCACCGTCAACATCGATCCGACCGCCGAGCAGCTTGCGCAGATCGCTTATTCGGCTGGGCGGATCGTTCGCACTTTGGGGATCACTCCCCGCATTGCAATGCTGTCGTTCTCGAACTTCGGGTCGGTTCGCCATCCTGAAGCAGAGAAAGTCGCACGCGCAGTTCAGCTGCTGAGGCAGCGGGATCCGTCGATGGTGGTGGATGGAGAGATGCAGGCTGATACGGCACTCGACGAAGATCTGTTGAAGTCGGCCTACCCGTTCAGCGCGTTGAGCGAGAGGGCGAACGTCCTGATCTTTCCGAACCTCAGTGCAGGCAACATCGCATACAAGCTGCTGAATCACCTTGGCGGCGCGACAGCTATCGGCCCGATTCTGGTCGGAATGAATCGCCCGGTTCACGTGCTGGAACGCGGCGCTGATGTGCAGGACATCGTGAACATGGCCGCCGTGGCGGTGATGGACGCGCAGTCGCGCGGATCACCGGTAAGGCATCGGCCCTGAGACTCAACATTATTCTTTGAGGGATAGCGGGATGGCAATTGAAACCAAGCCTGAGCGCACGTCGTTCGCGCGAGAGAGCACTGTCGGGCTTACCCGGCAGGGACTGGCTCCCAAAGGTCAGATTCACTGGAACCTGATCGCTCCGGAGCTGATGCAGTTCGCTGCACGCCGAAACGAAGGCGAGTTCGCAGCAAGCGGTCCTTTCGTAGCATGCACGTCGCCGCACACCGGTCGCTCGCCGAACGACAAGTTCGTTGTAAAGGAGCCGACTTCGGAAAGCGACGTCGACTGGGGCAAGGTCAATCAGCCATACTCTCCCGATAAATATCAGGTTCTCCTTGCTGATGTCCGGAATTATCTGAACGATCAGTCGGAGCTCTTCGTCGAGGATCTCTATTGCGGCGCTGATCCCGCGTATCGCCTTTCAGTGCGATATGTATCACCGAATGCATGGCACATGGCATTCGTGCGCAACATGTTCATTCGCCCCGACGTTGCTGAGCTCGCGACATTCGATCCGAACTTCACAGTTCTGCACGCGCCGGAGTTTCAGGCTGATCCTGCGCGCCACGGCACGAGAACGGGAACGTTCATCGTTCTCAACATCGCCGAGCGCACGATTCTCATTGGTGGAACGCGCTACGCCGGTGAGCTCAAGAAGTCGATGTTCACGGTGATGAACTATCTCCTCCCAAAACAGGGCGTTCTTTCGATGCACTGCTCGGCCAATACGGGCAAGGGCGGAGACACTGCGCTCTTCTTCGGATTGTCTGGAACGGGAAAGACAACGCTGTCTGCTGATCCTGAGCGTGCGCTCATCGGTGACGACGAGCACGGCTGGTCGAAGGACGGAGTATTCAACTTCGAAGGCGGCTGCTACGCCAAGGTCATCAATCTCTCTGAGGAGAGCGAGCCCGACATTTTCCGCACAACGCAGATGTTCGGAACGATCCTCGAGAACGTGGTTCTCGACCCGATGACAAAGGAAGTGAAGTTCGATGACCTTTCGATCACCGAGAATACGCGGGCGTCTTATCCGCTGAACTACATCCCGAACCACGTGCATGACGGCCGCGGCGGGCATCCAAGGAATGTGGTGTTCCTTACGGCTGACGCCTTCGGTGTTCTTCCTCCCATCGCGAAGCTCACGCCTGAGCAGGCGATGTACTATTTCCTCTCGGGATATACGGCGAAGCTTGCAGGCACCGAGCGCGGTGTCACAGAGCCACAGGCGACGTTTAGCGCATGCTTCGGCGCAGTGTTCCTCGTCTGGCATCCGACCAAGTACGCTGAAATGCTCGGCCAGCTGCTGAAGGAGCACGGCTCCAACGTGTGGCTGGTGAACACCGGCTGGAGCGGCGGACCGTACGGCGTGGGCAAGCGCATGAAGCTTGGCTACACTCGCGGAATGGTGCGCACGGCGCTTTCCGGTGAGCTGGACTCAGTCGAAACTCGCACCGATCCGGTGTTTGGACTTCACGTTCCAGCCGCGATTCCCGGGATTCCGCAGGAGATTCTCGATCCGCGCGGAACGTGGCCTGATGGCGCCGCATACGACGAACAGGCAAAGAAGCTGGCAGGAATGTTCCGCAAAAACTTCGAGCGGTTCGGTAACACTGCCCCGGAAATCAGGGAAGCCGGCCCAAGGGGCTGATGAAAGTGGTCGCGTGAGATTCGAGACTCTCCGCGACCCTCTCTGGGACAACATTCGTGTCGACGAGCTCACTTTATCGCTCGTCGACACTGAAGTATTTCAGCGGCTCCGATATGTAAGGCAGCTTGGCCTTGCGTATCTCGTGTATCCCGGCGCGACGCACACGCGCTTCGAGCACGCCCTTGGCGCCTATCACCTCGCGCGCAACACACTCGGATTCCTTGTCGAATCAGGCAACGAGATCGATCCCGGGGACGCGTGCATCGTTCGCGCGGCAGCCCTGCTGCATGATGTCGGACACTATCCGTTCTCTCATGCGCTGGAGGAGATCGGCCAGCTGCATCATGAGGATGTCGCTCGCCCGCTGATTACGACTGGGGAAGTGGCGCGCCTCCTCGAGGCTGAGCTTGGCAAGGATGCCCCGCTGAAGGTCTTCGAGCTGATACGCGGGATGAGCAAAAGCTCGCTGCAGGGATTGATCTCCGGCTCACTCGATCTCGACAAGATCGAGTATCTCAAGCGCGACGCGTTCATGTGCGGCGTGCCTTATGGCGAGATCGATGTGCACCGGCTGACCGGGTCGATGCTGATCGTGAAAGATCCCGATTCGGGTGCGGATGCACTCGGCATTCGCGAGAAGGGATTGTCTGCGCTGGAATCGCTCCTGTTCGCGAAATATCAGATGTATCGGAACGTCTACTGGCACCACGCGGTGCGCAGTGCTACGGCGATGTACAAACGTCTGGTTGAGGATGCGATTCGATCTCGCGCCATCGATCCTGATCTTCTGGCCTCGTACACCGACGAAGGTCTCATACATCGTCTCGAGCTGACGCATCCAACTCCGCTGCTGGATGCACTTCGTAACAGGCGTCTTTACAAACGCGCGCTGGAATGGCCCGGCAGCCAGCTCGATCCCGGTTTCGGCGAGTGGATTTCCATCGACAGGGAGCGAACGCGCACCGCCGAAGATGCAATTGCGAAAAAACTGGGTCTTTCGCCCGGTGACGTTTTGCTAGACTTTCCCATGAAGACAGAAATGCTGGGACTCGACATCCCGGTGCTGCGGAGAAATGGAGAGATCGAGCGACTCACTGGCCAGGGCTGGCCGGGTACGATCAATCTTCCTACGCTTTCCGAACAACTTTATCTGAGCGCGCGATGGCTGCGCGTTTTCGTGGCGAAGAGAATGAACGTCTCACGTGCGCTGGTGAAAGAGATTCTGGATGAGGTTGCGGCGTGAGCCCGCGTCCTGGCGGCGACGTATCCAACAGCGCCGAATTCGCCGTGATCGGAACGCCGACGGAAACGCCGGCGCTCACCCCGGAGCAAGTCGCTGAAGTCGAAACAAAGCCACGCCTTCGCGAAGTAGGAAAGTCGTTCGCATCCCGTATCTGGAGCGAGCATCCAACGCTGATGTTCACGCTGCTCTATCTCGCGCTGACATTCGTCGGAGTAGTGCACGACTTCTTCTACTACCTGATGTTCAAGATCAACGTGCTGGATTATTCGGAGACCGGAGATTTTCTTCTCGCGGCGCTTCGCAATCCGGTTGCGGTGCTGCTCTCTACGTTGCCAATCCCGCTTTTTGTCGCGCTGCAGTGGTGGGGACGCACGCTGCGAAAGAAATCCGGGGTGTACAATAAGTATCAGGCACAACTGGAGAAGCTGGGCGCAGGCAAGCTGCCGGTGCGGGTAATTGCTGCATTCATGTTCGTTCTCGTCTATGTCGTTCTCTTCACTGAGCTGTACTCATTCGCTGAGGCGAAGCGCGTCTACGACGGCAAAGGTCAGCGCGTGTCGTTCCTGCGCAGCGATGGCATTGCATCTGACGAGCAGCCGATTCTGCTTGGAACCACCGGGAAGTTCATCTTCCTGTACTATCCGTCCCGGAAAGCGACAGAGATAATTCCGATCGACAACATGACTGCACTTACTGTCGATTCGCGGCGGCGTAAGGATCGCGAGAGGGATTCACTCGCTGCGATCGATACGCTTACGAACTGAGCTCGGGAAGATTCTCGAACAGCTTCAGTGACTCAGGGTTCGCGAGCGCTTCGGTATTCTTTACGCTCCGGCCATGTACGACATCACGAACTGCAAGCTCGCTGATCTTTCCGCTGATCGTACGAGGTATATCCGCAACCTGGACGATTTTCTTCGGCACGTGCAGCGGGCTAGTGTTGCCGCGAATCTGCTTCCTGATTCGATCAGCAAGGTCATCGTCGAGAGTAAGTCCCTCGCGCAGCCGCACGAACAGAACGACGCGAACGTCCCCGGTTGAGCTTCCGTCGATGTCCTGCCCGACTGCCACGCTCTCGACAATCTCTGGCAGCTGCTCGACCTGACGATAAATCTCAGCTGTCCCGATTCGCACTCCTGCGGGATTCAGCGTCGCATCACTGCGACCGTAAATGATCATCCCGTCGTGCTCGGTGATCTCGCACCAGTCACCGTGACGCCACACATTCGGATATTTCTCGAAATACGCCGCGCGATACTTTGACCCATCGGGATCATTCCAGAATCCGGTCGGCATGCTGACGAAGGGCCGAGTGCAAACGAGCTCACCCTGCTCCTCCACAACAGGAACACCTTCCTCGTTGTAGACATGTACAGCCATGCCGAGTGCGCGGCACTGCAGCTCACCACGGTACACAGGCAGCATCGGGTTGCCGCCTGCAAAGCAGCAGACGATATCGGTTCCACCGCTGATACTGGACAGGTGCACGTCGCTTTTGACTTTCGAGTACACCCAGTCGAAGCTGTGCAGCGCGAGCGGGCTACCAGTCGAAAGAATTGCCTTCAATGGAGCGAGGTCGTGCTTCGACGGCTCGAACGCTTCCTTCTCGCACATTGCGAGATACCGCGCGCTCGTGCCGAACACTGTCAGCTTTTCTTCAGCTGCCATTCTCCAGAGAATGTCTTTCTCTCCCGGAAGCGGCGCGCCGTCGTACAGCACGACAGTCGATCCAACCGCAAGCGCGCTCATCAGCCAGTTCCACATCATCCAGCCGAGCGTCGTGAAGTAGAACACGCGGTCGTCGCGCTTGAGGTCAGTGTGGAGCAGGAGCTCTTTATAATGCTGGAGGAGCGTACCACCTGCTCCGTGAATCATGCACTTGGGAAGACCCGTCGTCCCGGAGGAATAAAGGATATAAAGCGGATGATCGAACGGCAGCCGCTCGAACTCGACAGTTCCCCACGAGCTCAGGGCGAACTCATTCCATGGGAGCGATCGCGGGACGCCGGATATGTCGGGATTCCTGTCGCCATAGGGAACTACAACTACCTGTTCGATCGACGGAATCCTGTCCACAACTTCTGCTGCGCGCGCGAGACAGTCGACCTTCTTGCCCGCATACGTGTAGCTGTCGGCCGTGAATAGGACTTTCGGCTCGATCTGGCCGAACCTGTCGAGCACCCCCTGCACTCCAAAATCCGGCGAGCACGACGACCACACTCCGCCAATGGAAGCTGTCGCAAGCATTGCAATGACAGCTTCGGGAATATTCGGCATGAATGCGGCAACGCGATCACCGGCACGAATACCGTGTTCACGAAGTGCAGCAGCGACGCGCGCCACTTCGTCGTTGAGCTCCTTCCATGATATTGCCCGCTGGCGTCCACTCTCATTCCACGCAACGATGGCATCGCGATCGGCATCGTTGTAGCGAAGAAGATTTTCCGCAAAGTTGAGTCGGGCGCCGAGAAACCATCGCGGGCCAAGATCGCGATCGGGCGGAGCCATTCGCTCGATTCCATGGACGACATCGTCCCAAGGCTCGCGCCCCTCGTGTTCCTCAGCGATGACGCGTGCGAACTTCCACATCGCCACCCAGAACTCGGGCGGGTGAACTATCGACCAGTTATAGAGCTCGCGGTAATTATCGAATCCCGCTGCACGCATGAAGGCGTGCATGTTGGAATTTTCGACCCGTTCCTTGGATGGCGTCCAGATTGGTTCAGACATGAATACAGTCACTTACCCAAGCGGCACCTGAAGAAGCGGCACCTGAAGAAGCGGCATCTGAAGAAGCGGCATCTGAAGACTTAAACACGGAGCCACGGGGTTACGGAGGTTCACGGAGGAATACTTTTTTTGTTTTTATTCGCTGACGA
>DASUXX010000375.1:0-6701 GCA_036377755.1 Gemmatimonadaceae bacterium | reverse complement strand
GGCGTGCTGCTTACCGACGATGAGGATGGCACGTACACCTTCCGTCACGAGCTCGCGCGAATCGCAATTCTCGACACCGTCGCTCCGCATCGGCGAATCGAGTTGAATCGTCGAATTCTCAACGTGCTGAGAAGTTATCCTGGAACATCAGGCGATGCGGCACGGCTCGCGCATCATGCAGACGAAGCGGGCGATGTCGATTCGGTGCTCGCGTTTGCTCCCAATGCTGCGAGACGTGCCTCAGCATTGAGCGCACATCGTGACGCTGTTGCACAGTATGAGAGAGCACTGCGATTTGCGGATCGTCTTTCACCGGATGAGCGTGCAGGACTTCTCGAGGAGTACGCTCGTGAATGTGCTGCGATGGACATCTACGATGAAGCGATCTCGGTTGCGCGCGAAGTACTCGATCACTGGTGCAAGGCCAGTGATCGTCTCAGAGAGGCTTCGACCTCAGGGTTTCTTTGCGGATGTCTTGTATCCACAGGCAGAGCTGGGGAAGCGCAGGCGTTCTGCACCCGATCGCTCGATATTCTCGAACAGTTTCCGCCGTCTGTCCAGCTCGCAGAAGCATATGTGAGACAGGCACGTATCGACTTGGTGGAGCGCGAGTACGACGAAGCTGTGCGCAGATCGCTCAAGGCACTCGACATCGCTGAAAATCTCGGAGACACGCGAGCCAGAATTCTTGCACTTCACCGGCTCGGATCAGCAAGGCTGCTCAAGGGCGACGACCGTGGGGAAGTATTTCTAAAGGATTCTCTAACGCTTGCGCTCGAAGCGCGACTGCCTGTGGAGGCCTCTGGTACGCTTCTCGGTCTCGCATCGAACTGGTTCGAGCGATACGAATTCAATCGAGCTGCACCATATCTCGAAGAGACGCTGAGATTCGCGGATGAGCATCAACTTGGAGCGGCGCTTACACCGGCGCTTGGATGGCAATCGATGCTCTTCATGTATTGGGGGCGCTGGGACAAGGTCGAAGAGCCCGCGTACTCGGTTCTCAACCGCGAACATGCAAGCGTCGTCGGTCGCGTCCTGTCCCTCACGGCGCTCGGCAGACTGTACACGCGAAGAGGTGATGAGCGAGCGTCGCAGACCCTCGATGATGCGCTTGCAATCGCGGAGCCCACGCATATGGTCATCTACGCGCCTCCGGTTTGCGCAGCACGCGCCGAGCATGCATGGCTTGAGGGAAACCTGGATAGAGCGCGAAACGAAGCGCGCGCATGCCTCGACCTCGCGATGGAGAGGCGGCATCCCTGGTTCGCAGGAGAGCTGCTGATGTGGCTTTCGCTGGCGGGTGAAAGAGTCGAAGTACCACCATGGATCGCGCCCGCATACGCGATGCAGATCGGTGGCGACTGGCAGGGAGCTGCTGAAGATTGGGAGAAGCGCGGGTGTCCTTATGAGTCTGCAGTCGCGATGCTCGAGTCTGATGATGCGGCAGCATTACGCACTGCGCTCGATGCATTTGAGAGACTGGGAGCAGAGCCGGCTGCAAAACATGCACGGCGCCGCCTGCGTGAGCTCGGTGTAAAGGGAATTCCGCGCGGGCCGCATGAGTCGACGCGAGCGAATGCTGCGGGTCTCACGCGTCGCGAGATCGAGATTGCGCTGTTACTGGGCGACGGCCTGCGCAACAATGAGATCGCAGAAAAGCTTTTCCTGTCACCAAAGACAGTCGACCATCACGTGTCGAGTGTTTTGTCGAAGCTGGGGGTAAAGTCCCGGGCTCAGGTGCGCGGGGAGATCGAGCGGCGTGGTCTCCTCAAAAATGGGGAGCCCAAACCGCAAAAATAGGGAACCCTCCCGATTTGCATTAACCCCCGCTTTTTCAGATTGCTTCCTCGATTTCAACCCATCATGGAGGCAACGGTGCTTCGAGGCACACACAAACACGGCGCAGTGCTCAGCTGCGCAATCGCTCTCGCAATAGTCGGATGCAGCTCTGATTCATCGATGCCGACTGAAATGCACGATATGGCAGGATTGCCGGTATCTGCTGTGGCGCAGGCATCGAATGCGCAGGCGCTCAACGATCTTCGCCGCCTGACGGCACCGCTGCACACTGAAGCCGCAGCAATAGCAGCACAGTACGGATTGCTGATCCTTCCACCGCTGACCGCTCCTGATGGATGCATCTCCGACATGAGCGCCGGCGGAATGGGATATCACTACACTCAGGGCGACAATCTTGGTGACGACTCGATCAGCCTGCTGGATCCTGAGTTCCTCGTGTATGCGCCGACTAAAGCCGCCGGCGACAATGTGCCGCGCCGGCTCGCGGCGCTCGAGTACTTCATTCCTTACAGCGCAACCTGGCCGGGCCCCGGGCCTGGTGTAACGCCGCCGAGCCTTGGCGATTTTCCGAGCTTTGCAGGATTGCCTGATGTGGCTATGTCGCCGACACGTTTTGGTGGCTGGGCAATTCACATCTGGCTCTGGGAGAACAATCCAGGCGGCATGCTGACGAACTACAACACGTCAGTGCCGAAGTGCGACGGCTCGACGTTCTGAGTCGAGGCTGATGCCCAAGTATCTCATCGAGAGAGAGCTTCCCGGAGCCGGGAGGCTCTCTCGAGAAGATCTCCGCGGGATCTCGGAGAAATGGTGTGGCACCATCCGGGAGACGGGCGCGCGAGTTCAATGGGTGCAGAGTTACGTGACGGGCGACAGGATCACTTCGATTTATATCGCGCCCGATGTGGAGAGTGTTCGTCAGCAGGCGGAGCTCGAGGGAATACCAGCCAATGAAGTGCTGGAGATCAGCGAGATAATCGATCCTACAACGGCAGAGCATCGACTGCCCTGATTCAGTACTGGCGGCTTCACACGGGCCGCTCTTGTTTTATGTCGTGAGAACTGAGATCGGAACCGTCGAAGCGATCTTTCGCTATCCCGTAAAATCGATGGCGGGTGAGCAGCTCGATGTGGCAGAGGTTGGGCTCAACGGCATCGAGGGCGATCGTCGTCTGGCCTTGCACAAGCCGAATGACACGAGCGGATTTCCCTGGCTCAATGCGAGCAGGGTTCCAGAGCTCATAACATTCAAGCCGGTGCGTCGTACGCGATTGCCCGGTGACCTGCCGTCGCACGTGAAGACGCCTCAGGGTGACGAGATGGAAATCTTTTCATCAGAGCTTTCAGATCAGATTGCGCAGAGTTATGACCATCGTGTGCGGATGATGCACATGCGCTCGGGCATCTTCGACGCAGCGCACATCTCGGTCATCGCTACTGACACGATAGACGAGATTGGCCGTGCTGCCGGAATGTCACTCGATGTGCGACGGTTTCGTCCCAATGTGGTTGTTCGGCTTCATAGGCCTGGAGCGTTTCAGGAGGACAAGTGGGTTGGAAGCTCTCTCGTATTCGGGGACGCGAGTGCCGGGACCCGTGTGAACGTCATGATGCACGATGAGCGATGTGCAATGATCAACATCGATCCTGATTCTGCGGCGTTGTCGCCGGAAGTATTGAAATCTGTCGTGCGCATCAATCGCAATAACGCGGGTGTTTATTGCTCTGTCGCGCGAACCGGCACATTGTCGGTTGGTGACACTGTCTATCTCGACGCAGCTGGCGAAGGAGGCTGACCTCGTGCTGTTGAGATCAAACCCCCTTCAACGCATAGGAGCCACTCGTGAAATCGATGCTGTCATTGTAAACGGGAAGCTGCTGCAGTGATCAGTGAACCACCGGTGCCGGACCTGTGCGCTGCAGTGTCAACGTGACGTAGCCCGTGCCGCCGTTGAATCCGGGCACTATGGTTCCTCCATTCGAGGCCGTCTGGAGAACCGGATTGAGCTTTGCGAGCTCACGGTTGAGCGGTGTGTCAAATCCGAATTCGCGGCTGTTGATGCGATAGAGAAACTTTCCGACGAAATCAACGCCGGTGAGTGTCTTTACAAGATCGGCTGCAGCAACGGCGAATGCTCCGGTCACATTCTTCCCAACGGGCGGTTTGACGTGCGGTACAATGCGCGCGGGTCCTGCAACGAGTTGGTTATTCTGAATGTCGACGTCGATCAGAACATCGAGATCGAAATTCACAATGAATCCCGGATCCGTGTCGCGGTCGAGTGGTGTTGGTGTTCGCAGGTACGTGGAAAGGAAATTGTCCTTGAGGACAAACTTGAGTGTCAGACCCCGCGCGTCCCACCCAACGAATAGCGAGCCTTCCTTATCGAGGTCGAGACGGTTCCTGCTGGTGCGAAATCCTCCACCAATATCGTGCTCGTTTAGAAACGCGAGAGCATCGGAAGTAATCTGCACGCGCATGTTATCCCACGTCTGCGTGAGCGCGGGCGCGAGGTTTATGGACACGATCCGTGGCGGGACAGGCACCGAAGGTCCCTTGGAAGCCGGATTCATCGCCTGACTTACTGTCGAGCCTTCCAATTTTACTTTTGTATTCGCCGGCGTCTGAGATTTCATGTTGTTGATTATTGTGACGCCTCCGCCGTAGGGTGTATCGGGAACTCGTCCGAACCCGACTTGCGCGGATGCAGACTGCGGGATGGTGAGACAGGTGATTGTGACGACAGCGGAGACGGAATGTTGAATCAGGCCGGTGAAGTTCATGTCATTGTCCTGTGTGGGGTGCAGTGGAGCGCACTTACATCTACCCGAATCAGCTGGGAATCGGCTCATTGACTCCGAGGCGGCGAATCAGCCGGCTGCGCAGCTGGCTCGGTGCAATCACACTGGTCGCGCTGTTATGCGTTCTGGTCGCGATATGGATTCCCGTGCTGCGTCATCCAGTCGAGTTTGTTCGATTGATGACATCCTCCGCGCCGGATAGTGTCCGGATGCCAGTGATGGGCGTACATAAGCGCGAGATTCCAAATTCGTGGCAATTCCCGCGAAGTGGTGGTCGGCGGCACGAAGGGGTGGACATCTTCGCCAAACGCGGAACGCCTGTGCTCAGTGCAACTGAAGGGATCGTCGTGCGTGTTGGAACGAACAAGCTTGGTGGTCAGGTCGTGAATGTTCTCGGGCCGGGGAGGCAAGTTCACTACTACGCGCATCTCGATCGATATGGCGCATTCAGCGCGGGTGACTTCGTATTTCCCGGCAACATTCTCGGATACGTAGGAAACACGGGCAATGCGCGTGATACGCCGCCGCATCTGCATTACGGGATTTACGATCCTGTTCGAGGGGCGATAAATCCATGGCCATTGCTTCGGTAAGGACAACGACGCGGCGCTCTCGCGCGCCCGTAGCCTTTGACCACAACTACGCGGCGCTCTCGCGCGCCCGTAGCCTTTGACCACAACTACGCGGCGCTCTCGCGCGCTCGTAGCCTTTGACCACAACTACGCGGCGCTCTCGCGCGCTCGTAGCCTGTAGCAGCTCTAGCGCTTTGCCCTTAGCGTGCTGAAACAGAACTGCGCCGTTAGCTAATAGCAGCAAATAGCTAAAAGCGCAGTTCTGTTGTAGCACGCTAAGGGCAAAGCGCTAGAGCTGCTACAGGCTACGAGCGCGCGAGAGCGCCGCGTCGTTATGAGGGAACTTCGCACAAAGCTGATCACTACTAAAAAGAAGGACACTAATGCGACTCGATGATCACCCGACTTCTATTCGCGGCGCTCGCGATAACAATTCCGATTTTACCAGCAGCTGCCCAGCGCATCTCATCAGTAGCTGACCTCCGCTCGGCCATCGCCGGAGCGCGCGCCAACTCGCGGGTCACCATTCCTGCTGGAGTTTGGAATATTGGCAGCACCCCAATCCGCATCGAAGGCAAGCGCAACGTTCAGATAGTCGGAGCAGGCGCAGGACGAACAATCATTCGCGCATCCGGCTCCGCTCCATTCATCTTCGAGCTCGCTGGATCCAATGATGGGCTCACCGTTGCTGACATGACGCTCGAAGGCGCGTCGCGCCTGTCGAGAAATACACATGCGCTGGCTAGCGGATCGGATCGAATGAATCTCACACGCGCGAGATTCCACGATCTCGAGATTCGCAACGTCGCTGTCGGAATTTCCGTTGCGGGCACCGGCAATGGATACTGCGACGACATTCAGATCACTTCCAACCGGCTCGACAATATCCAGAATGTCGTGAAAGCGGATGGGACGACATCAGGTTCCGGCTACGGCATTCACAATGATGGCTGCACGAACGTTCGCATCGCGGACAACGTGATCCGCAACGCCGACAGGCATTCGATCTATCAGGCATTTGCATATCAACCCGGGAGGCCGCGTGCATCAGGCTCCGTCGTGATCGATCACAACACGATCATCGATCACGGGAAGACGTCGTCGCTCGACAATGAATGGCAGGTCGCACTTGTCGTCGCACGCTCGGCCAACGTCACTGTCTCACGAAACGAGATCGTAAATTCACGGTTCGATGCGATAAGCATCGAGGATCCGTCAGGCGAGGAGCGAACCAATTACAGCGTGCATGACATCCGCCTTGTTGACAACATCATTCGCAACGCGCGTACGGCCGACCTTTTCGTGACGGCCGGTGGAACGATCATAAGCAAGGGCAATCGGTTCTACCATGATGGATCGGCTTCACCATCGAAGCCTGTCATACGTCGCCAAGGCAATGGCGTCTCAGCAAGACTTGCGTCGCAGTAGCCGCACCCCGATTATCCCGGAACTGTAACCGGGGTCCAAATGAAGCCGCTGCCCGAATCTCGCAACTCGATAATCATCCGCACCGATTACTCGAGC
>DASUXX010000374.1:0-12942 GCA_036377755.1 Gemmatimonadaceae bacterium | reverse complement strand
GGGACGTTTGGAAGAGTGAAAACCTTCGCAGTTATCGAGAGTCCACGCCTCGTCCCTGCGGGATAACGACTCGTACCCCGGAATTGGCGCTCATCCCGCGGGGGATGCACCATTCATACTCTGATGTCGACTGCAGATTCGCGCATTTCGCGCCCCGAGTTCAGGCTCGCGATTGTATTCTGCGCGTGGACGCTGTTTGGTCTCGCGCAGGTAGTAATTGCGGCTGCGATGATGAATCACTGGACCGCCACCGGCATCGGCAGGAGCGCGTTGATGTTCATGCCGCGCGTATGGGTATGGGCGCTCGTGACTCCTCTCATTGCGCAGTGGGACATCGAAGCGCGAAAACGATTCACTTCGGTCACAGGCAGAATCACCGCGCATGTTCCTTCATATGTCGCGTGCGCGATGCTGCAGGCCGTGGTGCGCCGCACGACGATCGTCATGATCGGGCAGCAGCCCGAAGTTCCCTACTACGTCACCGTCCTTTACTTCGCCGACATCGAAGCAGTGCGGTACGTCGCCGCGTTGATGCTGGGCCGCGTACTCGAAGTTTCGCGGGAGCTCGTGAGACGGGAACGTCGGGAAGTTGCGCTCAAGGAAGAAATCGCGCGCGCGCAGCTTCACTTTCTCGACCTTCAGCTCCAGCCTCATTTTCTCTTCAACGCACTCGGCAGCATCTCTGAGCTCGCACACGAAGCGCCTCAGGCAGCAGCGCGAATGGTGGAGCACCTGACGTCACTTTTGAGATACGCTACTGAATCGCGCTCTGGTCAGTACGTGAAGCTCAGGGAAGAGCTCGCCGCACTCGATCCGTATTTGCACATCCAGCGAATGCGCTTTCCGGACTGGCTCTCGATCGAAGAGCGCATTGAGCCAGCCGCCGAAGAAGCGATGATCCCGCGGATGCTGCTTCAACCCCTCGTCGAGAATGCAATTCGCCACGGCCTGTCGCATCGCGAATCAGGGGGCCGCATCATCTTCGGCGCATCAGTGCTCGACGGTGATCTCGTCATCAGTGTCTACGACAACGGGGCCGGCCTTCAGTCTGCAGGTGCTCGGCCGGGACTCGGCATCGGGCTTGGCAATATCAGGGAAAGACTTGCAACTCTCTATGGCGATGCTCAGTCACTCGAGCTCGTCAATCACAAGGAAGGTGGAGTTGAAGTCCTGCTCCGCATTCCGTTCCGGCGAGATGTGCCGGCGCAGATTCGCGAGCTGGTGGATGACACCGATGTCGACGTTCATGAAGGGAATGAAGCATCCATCGAGGAAGTATCTACGCTGCGAGGATGGCTGAGGCTTACGTGGGGCTGGATTGTCGCGGGAATTTTCATGCTGCTCTTGAGTCTCTTCTACGTATTCCTCAGGCATCCTGAGACTCATGAGCCAACGTTGTTGATCATTCGCCGTCACGTGATCTTCGACGGACTATGGATATTGCTGACTCCTCTGGTGATTGCGGCAGGAAAGGCAATGCCAATTTCACGACGCACAGGGCGGTATTCAGTTCCTTTTCACGTGCTGCTTGGATCTATTGTGTCCTTCGCTCACATTGCCGTGTGCCGGATCCTTGTAAGCGGTGATCAGCCGTCATTGTTCTCCGGCATTTATATGGATTCGCTGTTCTGGAATCTTGCCGCGTATGGAGTTCTTCTCGGAATTGCACATCGCTCCGCAATCGAGGGCTGGATAAAGGAGAAAGATCTCGCTGCAGCAAAGATGAAAGCCGATCTCACCACTGCAAGACTGAGTACTGTGATGCTCGAGCTGCGGCCCGACTTTCTCCTGTCATCATTGTCTTCATTGAGAACGCTCGTTACCGTCGATGTGAAAAAGGCCGAGCTGCTGCTCGCCAACCTCGCTGATTTCCTGCGCCTCACCATGGAGTCGCTCACACGACAGACCATTACAGTCGAGCGCGAGCTTGCGCTGCTCGACTCATATGCAAAAGTTCACAATTCCGCTGCTGGAGAATTCCCCACAATCCAGCGTGTTGTCCCTTCATCACTCGAGGCTGCAATGGTGCCGACAGGAGTCACGCGCATTCTTGCCGAGCGACTCATGGAGAAGGGAGACATTCCAGAGAACCTGATCGTATCTGTGCGACGAAAGGACGACGCGCTTACGGTGCGAGTCTCACCGGGCGGCTCGGGTTTGATGCCGGATGGTCTCGAAGTAGACCTTCCATATAAAAGGGGGAACAGCCACGCCGCGAAGCACACCGCAGCGCTCGCGCTACAGCATGGGTGAAGCAACCGGGTCCGCCGGCTCGACTGTGAAAGTTCTCATCGCTGATGATGAGCCGCTTGCACGGCGCCGCAGTGCACGCCTGCTGCGCGAGCGCGACGACGTCGAGATAGTCGCGCAATGCAGTGGCGGTGCGGAAGCGGCAGCATCGATCCGCGCGCTCGCACCTGATCTCGTTCTTCTCGACATCCAGATGCCTGATCTCGATGGCTTTGGTGTTATCGCCGAAGTAGGTCTTGAGCAGATGCCGCAGGTGGTGTTCGTCACCGCTTATGATGAGCACGCGATACGCGCATTCGAGATCAATGCCGTGGATTATCTCGTCAAGCCGTACACTCCCGAACGCTTCAACGCTGCCGTTGACAGAGCTGTCGAGATGGTCGAGCTTCGCTCGCGCTCGATCTCGGAGCAGGCGGCGGAGGACTCAAGGATGCTTGCGCTGATGCAGCGCGTATTCGGTGAAGAAGAGCAGGTTCCGGGAAGCGATCGCATCATTGTACGCGACAAGGACAGGATGCGGCTCGTCCGCGCGCGTGACATCGACTGGATCGAATCAGAAGCGAACTACGTCCGGCTTCACACGGCGGCAGGCAGTTACCTCATCAGGGGCAACCTTGGCAAGCTCGAGGAAAAACTCGGCGCGTTCGGATTTGCTCGCGTGCACCGAAGGTTCCTCGTCAATCTCGATCGCGTGAGCGAAGTGCAGCCATGGTTCGGCGGCGATGCGATCGTTGTGCTCACGAACAAGACAAAGGTCCGTCTTTCACGGACCTTCAGGGAAAATTTCGAGAAGCGGTTTCTTTCGCCTTAGCGGCTGACTCGCGGCATTACCGGGATGTTCTGCGTTACGAGTGGCGAGATATCGCCCTCGCGCGTGGCTTCCTGCTTTGACTGGAGCTCGCGCGACGCCTGAAGCCGCGCCATGAACCTTTCTTTCTCCCGGATCGCGGCAACGTCTGTTATGACGCCACTCAGCGATGCCTCGATTCTCCTGAGTCTTTCTTCAATGTCGCCGGCGCCCGGTGACGGTTTCTCTTCGCGGCGAAGCTTGTACAAGCTGCCCATGACCCCTCTGACAATCCAGCCGGTGACGCCGACGAAAATGATGAGGAGGAATAGTGAACGAGGATCGAAGAACATGATCTCCCGACGAATTCAGCCGGCGGATTGTTTCAAACCGGCCGGTCGGCCATCGGCAGCCAGAGCGTAAATGACGAACCTTCCCCGACCCTGCTCTCGACGGTCAGGTCGCCGGACATACCCCTGGCCATCTCCCGGCTGATAGCGAGCCCCAGGCCGGTGCCCCGATGGGAAGTGGTGAAGGACCGTCCTACCTGAACGAAAGGCTCGAAAATGCTTTCGAGCTTGTCAGTGGGAATGCCGACTCCGGTATCCTTCACCCGGATCCAGACACCGCTGTCGGCAAATCCACACGCAATGACGATGCGTCCTTTGTTCGCGGTGAAGTTCACCGCATTCGAGACGAGATTGATGAGGATCTGCTCGGTCTTCGAAATATCAGCCAGGGCAGTGATTCCCGGTGGGCACTCGTCGATCTCGAGCGTAATCGACTTGTTCATAGCCAGCGGGTGAACCATGTCGAATACCGACTGGATCGTTGGCTTGAGCTCCATCGGAGTGATGTGGTACTCGATCCGCCCTGCTTCGATGCGGCTGAAATTCAGGATGTCGTTGATGATTCCAAGAAGATGACGCTGGCTCGCGCTGATGCGGTCGAGATCTTCTTTCTGCTGCTCAGTGACCGGCCCGTGAACCCCCATCGAGATGAGCTGGGCAAATCCTCCAATCGCATTCAGTGGAGTTCGGAGCTCGTGTGACATCGCAGCAAGGAACTCTGCTTTTGCCTTGTTTGCAGCCTCGGACTCACTCAGGCGTCTCGCATCGTCAATCGCTTTGAGCTCCGCGAGTCGTCGCTCGGTCAGATCACGCGTTACCTTCGCAAATCCGACGAGAGTGTCGTTGTCGTCCCGCAGCGCGGTGATGACGACATTGGCCCAGAAGCGCGTGCCGTCCTTTCTGATTCGCCAGCCTTCATCCTCGACGCGCCCTTCTGCGATCGCAACTTCGAGCTCGCGCCACGGTTTACGAGCCTTGAGATCCTCTTCTCCGTAAAACGTGGAGAAGTGTCTGCCGATAATCTCCGATGGCTTGTACCCCTTCAATCGTTCGGCGCCATTGTTCCAGGTAGCGACCCTGCCTTCAGCGTCGAGGACAAAAATCGCATAATCGCGAACGCTTTCGATGAGAAGCTGATAGATGCTTCTCCCCTCGAGTACTGCTGATGCAAAAGGTTCTGGGCGTTTCTTCCAGGAGTCAGGCACTAGTCATTATTGAACTTTATCCAGAAGGCTTCGAATCCGGGGGAATAGCTCTCTTATCTCGTCGAGCGAGACTGCGCCCGCCGAGAGTCGGAACCAGCCCGTTTCTCCCCGCACACCGAATGCCTGAAATGGGACAACGGCGGCCCCTGCTTTCTCCAGAAGCAAGTTTCGTATCATTTCATCCGTCGTGATACGCGCTCCGTCAATCGATCGACCATGCAGTTTAAAGGCCGCTGAGAAATAGATGGCGCCCTGTGGATTGATTGAATCCACTGGATACCCTGCATTTTTGAGCTCCGAAAACCCTTCATGCAGGGCGTTAAGCCGCTCTGCAAGGCGCATATCCATTTCCTTACGGAAGTTTGCAATCGCATCGGGCTCGCTCAAGAATTCCGCGACTGCGGCCTGCTCAGCGCGCGGGGCCCATGCTCCGGCATGTGAAAGGAGGTCCCGGATCCTTGCGCCGAGCGCAGGTGGCACGAGCATCCAGCCCAGTCGCAGGCCGGTTCCCGCATAGGCTTTCGAAACGCCGTCGGCGGAGACGAGCCATCGCGCGCATTCAGGAACGATCGCGGCAGGATAGAAGTGCTCCTGTCCCTGCGACACGAGGGCGCCGTACATCTGATCGTGGAGTATGAAAAGCGGACGGCGACCCGCAGCTTCACGCTTCCGATTCTCTTCGACCACGGCGCGCAGAATGTCCTCGAGCTGGGTGCGCGTCATCACAGTGCCGGTGGGATTTCCCGGTGAGCAGATGCACAGCATCGCCGCTTCACCAAGGTGCGGCCGGAACTGCTCGACAGTAGGCTGAAAACCTGTCTCGGGGCCGGCTTCTACTACTATAGACTCAGCGCCGGTGAGCCACGAATAGGCATCGTTCTGCCAGGAAGGCACTGAGAATAGAACCTTGTCGCCCGCATTTACGATCGCGTGATACGCGCCGTACAACACAGGCCGGCCGCCGCTGCAGACCACTATCGCATCGAGAGGATAGCGAACGCCCGCAGTGCGGAATACGTAATCGGAGATTGCCTGTCGCAGCACAGGTAATCCTTCGGGATTCGGATAATTGGTCTCGCCTCGAGCGATAGCGCTCTGCAGCAGCTCCGACAATCTCTTCGGGATTGGGAAATACCGGGGGTCGAAGTCACCTACTGTGAGATTGACCACAGTCTCGCCGCGGGAGAGCATTCCGCGAACCTGACGGGTGATTCGCAGGATGCCTGACTCCTGCAGACCTTTGACCTTGTCCGAGAGACTGGCGTCGAGAAGAGCCTGGTCGCCGAAGTCGAGTTGAGTTTGCATGCGAGAGATACTACAGGGGAGTTATGTTTTCTCAACTCCCATGCCTCGCATATACGAATGAGAAGGATCCTCGTATTCCTCGCACTCACAACGTTGAGCGCTTCCTCAATGTCCGCACAGGCAACCGAAAAGGACTTAGCTCGCGCGCGAAAGATTCTTTCCACCAGCCCGCTCATCGACGGTCATAACGACCTGCCGTGGGCGATCCGTGAAGATTCTGCCTCACCGATGGATGTTGCCGCCTATGACCTGCGCAAGAAGACGCGCGGTCATACAGACCTCGAAAGGCTCAGGAAAGGAATGGTCGGCGGACAGTTCTGGTCGATCTACATTCCCGGCGAGATAAAGGACGGTTACGCGCGCACTCAGCTCGAGCAATTCGACATCGCAATGCGCGTAATCGACATGTATCCCGAGCGACTGCAGCTCGCTCTCACCGCGCAGGACATTCGCGATGCATTCAAGCGCGGAAAGATCGGGTCGCTGCTCGGAATGGAAGGCGGCCACGCAATCGAGAACTCACTCGGCGCACTTCGCTCGTACTACGCGCTCGGCGCGCGGTACATGACTCTCACGCACAACGTGACTCTCGACTGGGCCGATGCCGCGCTCGATTCGGCGAGGCACGGCGGGCTCACCGAGTTCGGCAAGGAAGTCGTTCGCGAAATGAACCGGCTTGGCATGATGGTCGATCTTTCTCACGTCTCGCCGGGAACGATGAGCGATGCGCTCGATGTATCCGAAGCGCCGGTGATCTTCTCGCATTCCGATGCGCGCGAGCTCAACGATGTTCCGCGCAATGTTCCAGACTCGATCCTCAAGCGGCTCGACAAGAACGGCGGCGTAGTAATGGTGACATTCGTGCCGGGCTTTATCTCGAAGGAAGTCGCATCATATGAGCACGAGTTCAACGAGGCGCAAAAGGCAGCACGACAGAAATACGGCAGTGATGATCACGATTCTCTCCGCCGTGAAGCTCAAGCGTGGCGTGCGGCGCATCCTGCACCCGTAGTAACGATCTCGCAGGTTGCCGATCACATCGAGCACATCCGCGATGTTGCTGGAATCGATCACGTCGGAATTGGCAGTGATTTCGACGGTATCAGCAACACAATTACTGGCCTGCAGGATGTATCGACGTATCCAGCGCTGTTTGCGGAGCTCGCTCACCGGGGCTGGAGTGATGAGGCGCTGAGAAAGCTGGCAGGTGAAAACATTCTTCGAGCGTTCAGCCAGGCGGAGAAAGTTGCGGCGCGACTCCAGAAGTCGCGGCAGCCATCGCTAAAGACAATCCAGCAGCTCGACGGAAAGAAATAACATGGCAGCACACAAGCAGCACTCGCCGGGATTCCTCGCATTGGTGAACGATGCAAAGGCGCGCGTTCGCGAAATCTCGATCGACGATACCATCAAGGCCGTGAATGGCGGCTCCGCGCGATTGATCGATGTGCGCGAGGACAGTGAGTGGGCAGAAGGTCACGCTCGCGGAGCGGAACACCTTGGCAAGGGTATCATCGAGCGCGACATAGAAAAAGTCGTCCCCGACAAGGACGACGAGATCATACTGTATTGCGGTGGAGGCTATCGCGCAGCACTCGCTGCCGATGCTCTCCAGAAAATGGGATATACGAATGTTGCGTCGATGGAAGGCGGATGGCGCGCTTACATCGAAGCAAACGGACCAGTTGAGGATTGAATGAGAGTTTCAGGATTGGCCATCGCGATGGCATTTGCAGGCGCTGCATGCTCGAAAGGAGCTCCGGCTGCGGATACTTCTGCGGTTACTGCGGCGCCGTCCAGCACTCAGGCGACTGTTGCATCAGCGACGCCGGTGTCGGGCCGCACTATCAAAGTGTACAAGGATCCCAATTGCGGATGCTGCAAGGAGTGGATCAAGCATCTCGAGCAGAATGGATTCACTGTCGAAGTCATGGACATGCCTGACCTGTCAGCAGTGAAGACAAAGTATGGCGTGAATGACAACATCAAGTCATGTCACACCGGAGTGATTGGCAACTATGTTGTCGAAGGCCACGTCCCTGCCGATCTCATCGTGAAGATGCTGGAGGAGAAGCCGGCCATTGCAGGGCTTGCGGTGCCGGGCATGCCAATGGGTTCTCCGGGCATGGAGGGTGCATCGAAGGAACCTTACGATGTACTCACTTTCGATCGCGCGGGACACACGGAGGTCTACGCGCACAGGTAACGCCCGATGAAGAAAAAGCTCCAGCGTAAAGCGAATCAGAAAGTTGCGTGGATGGTCGTTGGAGCGGGGGCCGCAATGCTGGCGAGCCATTTCGTGGAGAAGTCGCTCGCAGCAGGATGGAAGGCGGTTACTTCGAAAAGCCCGCCGTCGAAGCCTGAGTCACCGCGCAAGACTGGCTGGAGCGAAGCGCTCCTCTGGACTGCTGCCAGTGCACTCGCAGTCGGCTTGAGCCAGGTTCTCGCCAAGCGCGGTGCTGCGCTCGGGTGGGAATATGCGACGGGAAGTCATCCACCCGTGTGATAAATCGCTGAGTGCGACCGAGTGTGATGTAGTGATAATCGAGTTCCCATTGGCAAAACTGGCATAAGCGTCAGGCTTCTTTCAGGTCAAAGAGGCTGGCTGCTTATGCCAGTTTTGCCAAAAGGAACTCGATTATCACTACATCACACTCGGTCTCCGCTAAGCCGTCGGCTTCCATTCATTGTTCGTTCGATCCAGATCCTGGAACCGATTCTCGGGATCGATCACGATTGACTTGATTGCCTTGCCACCAGTTGGAATTCGCTCGACGAGCATGCGGCTGCCACTGAACCATCGCTCCGCAGGAACAGCGCGATTGGCCATGGTGCCATCGGTGAACTCGACGCGGATGATCACGGGACTCACAAGATCACCCTTGTCGCGAACGGTGATCTCCACATCGTTCCCGACATTTCTCACCGATTGAATTGCCTGGTCCGTCGTGTAAGTCGTGAAGAACCACTCGTACCAGAACCAGTCGAGATTCTTACCGAGCGAACGGTTCATCGAGTAGAAAAAATCATGCGGCAGCGGATGCTTGTATTTCCATGTCTTCGCGTACTCAGCGAACGCGCGCCCAACTGCTGAATCACCCACTATTCCACCCAGCGCATAGAGAGCAATCGCCGCTTTGCTGTACGCCTGCACACCGTAGCCCGGCCCCGCATAATCGGAGTGCCACATCATCGGCGCCTCGTTCTCGGTGCCGGCAATGCGGCGATAGCCGGATGATGCATTCTGCCAGTTGACCGGCGTGCTGTTAATGCGGGCAACTGCGATTGCATCGATGTACTGGTTGAAGCTTTCGTCCATGAAGCCATAACGCGTCTCATTCGAGCCGACCATCATGGGGAACCATTGATGCCCGAACTCGTGCACCGTTACGCCGAGTGATGATCCGTTGAAGATTATCATCGGATACTCCATTCCTGTCTCGGGACCGTCCGCGATTGTTCCCTGCGAGAACTCGTACGGGAACAGGAATCGCGAGTGCTCTTCGAGTGCCTTGCGGCCGAACTGCGCAGTGTTGTTCGTGCGATAGTTCGTATGCTGCGGGAGATACAGCACATTCATGGGAATCTTTCCCTTCCCCGGAATCGTCGCGTGTGTTGCATCGAGCACGTAGTCGCGAGACACTGCGAATGCAAAGTCATTCACGAGCGGTGCATTGAAATGCCATGTAAGCGTCGAGCCTGACGCAGTTGCGCTCGAGCCTCGCTCATTCGGCTCCACAACGTGAATTGTCGTGTCGACCTGCATTGCGAGCGCCAGGCGGTCTCGCGTGCGCTTCGAGTAAACCTGTTCAGGATTCATCAGCTCGCCGGTTGCGCCGAGCAGCCACCCGCCCGGAGCAGTGATGCGAACATCGAAGCTGCCGAACTGATTATTGAATTCGGCGCTGCCGAGGTACTGGTCGGTATCCCAGCCGCGGATGTCGTCGTACATCGCGATCTGCGGATACCACTGCGCGACTTGATACAGGTAGCTGCCGTAGCGCCCCATCCGTTGTCCACGCACTGTCGTGTCGACATGCGGAACTGTGAAGCGCCACGCAGTCTCGATTGTTGCCGTTGCACCGGGAAGAATCGGGGACGGAGACGTGATGGCGGCTACGCGCTCGCGTAGATCGAATTCCTTCTGGTTATCTAGAGCGATCGATTTGCCGTTGACCGACAACCGCTCGACGATCATCCCGTCGGTAATGTCGGTGACGTAATCGTTTCGCTCGACGCGCGGCGTGAAGTAGTTCTGGTAGAGTCGTATCACGACCGCCTTGAGTGTGTCCGGCGTTGTGTTGTGAAGAGTGATGATTTCAGATCCGCGAACCTCGTTGGTTTTGGGATCGAGTGTCGCATCGATCTTGTAGTCGACTCTTTGCTGGAAGTAGTTCCTGCCCGGAGCTCCACTAGAGTCGCGCGTGGCGCGCGTGTAAGCACGGCGAAGCGCCGGAGTCATTGGCAGATCGCGCCGGATGGCGCGCTCGGGCAGGCTCGTTACCGGAGTGATCGCGGTGTTGACGGCCGGTTGACTGGAGGGGGCGCAGGCAGCAGCGCCAAGGAGGGCAAAAGCCACCGCACGGACGAATCTTGAATCAGGGTGCATCGGTCAGGGTCGAGGTTGATGAGGCTAAGGCAATTAAGCGGGTAGAAAGGTCTTGCATCAACCCGGCTGATTATTTATACATTCTTTGTGCATAATCACTCGGCGATGACTCTACCTTTTACCGCACCTGCTCAGGAGCCTCAGCGGCCTCTCGTGCGTCCCGCAAACCGGGGCGACATCGATGCCATCCATGAGCTGGTTTCGTCGTATGCGGCTGAGGGACTGATGCTGCCCCGCACTCGCGAGCAGGTTGCGATGAACATCGACAATTATGTCGTCGCGGTTGCATCAGGGCGCGTTGTCGCGTGTGCAGCGCTCGAGGAGTACTCGCCATCGCTGGCCGAGGTTTCGTCGGTTGCCGTTGCGCGGTCGGAGCATGGCAAGGGACTTGGAACTGACGTCGTGCTTGGCGTCGAGCGCCTCGCCCGTGCGCGTGACATCAGCGAGATCTTCGCGATGAGCCTCAGCGATCGGTTCTTCCTATCGCTGGCGTATTCTCCGACGTCAATTGCGCGGTATCCTGAAAAGCTTGCCCGATATGATCGTATGATGAGCCAGGGGCATGAGATCGTTCCGAAGCGCTGCTTTCAGAAGCTGCTCGAGAATACGTGGCAGGCGTCGATTCTTGTCGAGGAACAAGCTGGTGCCGCGAGGGCGCTTCGAGCCAGCTGATAAAAGTCTTCTCCCCAACTGGGATGCAAAAACCCGCTCGAGAAACCGAGCGGGTTTTTTTTTGTTTTGCGGGTAGCAGGTCGCCGGTTGCCGGTAGCCGTCGCCAAAGACCGGTCGCAGACGACCGGCCGCCCGTAGTCAAAAACTGCTGCTGCCTGACGCCGGCCATCGGTCTTCGGCATCGGTCGCCGGCAACCGGCTATCTGCTACCCGCAAAGCGAGAAAGCAGAACCTATTGCTATTTTTCTAGCATATGCTAGAATTCTAGCAGTTCTTACGACCCGACCATTCCCAAAAATGACCGAACTCAGTCGTCGTGAACGGCAGATAATGGACTTCCTTTATGCTCACGGCCGAGCCTCCGTTGGCGACGTGATGGACGGCATATCGGATCCGCCAAGCTATTCAGCAGTGCGAGCAATGCTCCGCACCCTCGAGGAGAAAGGGCACGTAACTCACATCGAGGACGGCAGAGCCTACATATATGAGCCGCGTGTTCAGAAAGAAGCGGCTCGAAAGGGCGCGCTGTCGCACCTGCTCAAGACTTTCTTCGACGGCTCGACCGAAAAAGCAGTTGCAGCATTGCTCGACCTCAAAGCCTCCCAGCTTTCTCATGACGAGCTGGAGCGCGTTGCTCAGCTCGTCGACCAGGCAAAGAGCGAAGGACGATGAATCTTCTCATCGATACGGCGCTGAAAGGCTCGCTGCTCATTATTGCCGCAGCAGCAGCGTCGTATTTCCTGCGGAACCGCTCCGCTGCAGCGCGTCACGCAGCGTGGACCGGCGCAGTCATTGGGCATCTGCTGCTGCCGGCAATCTCGTTCGTGATGCCGCAATGGAATCTTGGATTGCTGACACCGCCGTCGTGGATGAATACGCCGTCGGTCAGTACTCCTGCGATTTCATCGACCGAGAAACCTGCAGCACCTGCAACATCAAGAGCGACAACGAAAACGGAAACGCCGGCCGCAAATACCCCTGCTCGTTCGAGCAATGTCGTCGCGCCGGTTACTCCCGCCCCTGTGAAGCAGCCGTCGTGGACCGATAAAGTCCGCGCATCGAACGTCTCACCCGTTCTGCTGTTATGGATCGTCGGAAGCGCACTCGTTCTGCTGCGCCTCGCCGTCGGGACATGGAAAGTCGGACGTCTCGCAAAACAAGGTGATCGCGTCGATGATGGCGAGTGGCTTTCACTCACCCAGCGTCTTGCGAACAGACTCGGAATTACACGTCCGCTCACGCTTCTTCGCGGTGACAAGCTCGCAGTACCGGTAACGTGGGGCGTTGTCTATCCAGCAGTGCTGCTGCCTCCTGATTCCATCGAGTGGCCGGAAGAGCGCCGACGATTTGTTCTCGTTCATGAGATGGCGCACGTCAAGCGCTTCGACGCTCTCACGCAGCTTGTTGCGCAGATTGCGATCGCAGTGTTCTGGTTCGATCCGCTCATCTGGCTTGCAGCGCACCGGATGCGAGTCGAGCGTGAGCACGCGTGTGACGATTACGTGATTCGCGATGGAACCAAGCCGTCGCTGTATGCAGGGGAGCTTCTCGAGATGGTGCAGTCGATCGGCGCACCGACTCGAGAGAGCGCAGCACCTGCATTTGCCGCGCTCGCGATGGCGCGACGCTCCGAATTCGAAGGTCGCATGCTTGCGATCCTCGACAGCCGGCAGAACCGCCACACACTTGGGCGCCGCAGCGCAGCTGCTGCTGCAACACTCCTCTTCGCGCTGATAATTCCGCTCGCTGCAATGCGGCCATTCG